>CAYUME010000098.1:6417-11029 GCA_964445475.1 uncultured Planctomycetia bacterium | reverse complement strand
CGAGAATTATAATTGATTCAATCGAATGGTCGGTTTATAGTCGCGCGTCCATGAAACCCGTCGCTCTCGTATCGGATCTTCACGCCAACCTTGAGGCCTTCGAGACCGTACTCAAGGACATCGCCCTCAAGGGGGTGACGGACATCTATTGCCTCGGGGACGTCATCGGGTACGGCCCGAATCCGAGGGAGTGCCTGACGCTGACGAACAAGTACGCCAACTTCACCCTCCGGGGGAACCACGAGGACGCGCTGCTCTTCCTGGCCGCCGACTTCAACCCGGAGGCGGCCACCGTGATCGACTGGACCCGGGGGCAGATCAACGACAAGCGGTACCCGAAGGAGCAGAACCACGCGATCTGGAACTACCTGGGGGACCTCGAGGAGAAGCGCCAGGTCGACGACGTGCTCTACCTCCACGCCTCGCCCCGGCGGCCGACGAAGGAGTACGTCCGGCCGCAGGACGCGCAGGACCGCGACAAGATGGACGAGATCTTCGGGCTGATCCCGCGGCTCTGCTTCTGCGGCCACACGCACGAGCCGGGGGTCTTCACGACCGACTACCGCTTCTTCCCGCCGCGCGCCTTCAACAACCGCTTCAAGCTGCCGCCCGACCGGAAGTTCCTCATCAACATCGGCTCGGTGGGCCAGCCCCGCGACCGCGACCCCCGGTCCTGCTATGTCATCTTCAACGGGGACGTCGTGGAGTTCTTCCGGCTGGAGTACGACTTCCGGAAGACGATGAAGAAGATCGTGGACGCGAAGCAGATCCCGCGGCGGTTCGCGGAGCGGCTGGAGTACGGGAAGTGACGCGCCCCGCCCCGAAGGGGCGGGGCATCCAACAGCAACCGCCGCGATGACCGGCGGGGCGCTATCGCGCCTGCCTCGCCCGGAGCGTGTCCACCAGGATCAGGCGCCATCCCTCCGGCTCCCGGATGGCGCTGTACGGCAGGATCTCCCCCGGCTCCACCTTCACCACCACGGTCACGTAGGGGGTCCCGTCGGACAGGATGGACTCCCCGCTCTGCACGATCTTGGCCTCCCGGGCCGTGCGGATCAGCTGCGCCTTGTTCACCTCGCTGCCCTTCTTGAAGTCCGCCAGCGAGATCTTGGCCTGGTCCTGCTTGCAGATCAGGCGGTACGCCCCGTCCAGGTCCCACGCGGCGTAGCACTGGAACGCCCGCCGGACCGTCTCCTCCGCCTCGCGCTCGTTTCGCGTGGCCATCTCCGTCGAGGGGTCGCGGCTGGCGTCCCGGGGCAGGATCTGCTCCGTCTTGCAGCCGGCGGCCGCCAGCGCAACGACCGCCGCCGCGAGAAGGGGCGACGGGCGGCGCCATGCCGTTCGCGGACAAGCGCCGGCGGACGGAGTCCGGGTTCCGGTGGGGCGGGGTGTCATGCGTCCTCCTTCAGGCCGGGGCTCGGGATCCGGTTCCCGGTCCCCTCAGGATCCGTTTCACCTCGTCGGCCGCGTCCGGGGCCGGCACCACCCGCTGCTCCCCCGTCGCCATGTCCTTGAGCTGGATCGTGCCGGCGGCCAGCTCGGCGGGGCCGAGGACGAGGGCGACGCGGGCGCCGGCGCGGTTGGCGGAGCGCATCTGGCCCTTCAGGCTCCGCGCGTCGTAGTCCATGTCGGCGCGCAGTCCCGCGGCGCGCAGCCCCGCGAGCAGCCGGAAGGCCGCGCCCCGCTGGCCCTCCTCCACGGCGACGACGTAGGCGTCCGAGACCGGGTCGGGGGCGGCCGGGGCGGCGCCGGCCGTCTTCCGCGCCTCGGCGGCCGACGCCTCCCTCGCCAGGAGGACCCGTTCCAGTCCGATCGCGAACCCGACGGCGCCCGTCGGCGGGCCGCCCAGGTCGACCACGAGGTCGTCGTACCGGCCCCCGCCCCCCACCGCGCTCTGCGCGCCGAGGTGAGGCGAGGTCACCTCGTAGACCGTCTTCGTGTAATAGTCGAGCCCGCGCACGAGGCGGGGGTTGAGGGTGAAGGACAGGCCGACGGACGTCAGCCCCTCCTGCACCGCGGCGGCGTGGGCGGCGCAGGCCGGGCAGAGGTGCTCCGCGATCGGCGGCGCCCCCGCGATCGCCGGCTGGCACGTCTTCACCTTGCAGTCGAGGACCCGGAAGACGTTCCGGTCGAGCCGACGGCGGCAGTTCTCGCAGAGCGTCTCCGCGCGGCCGCGCAGGTGGGCGTCGAGCCGTTCCCGGTACCCCCCGCGGCATGTCCGGCAGCCGGTCGAGTTCAGGTGGACGGTGCCGCCCGTCACCCCGGCGGCCTCGAGGAACCGGACGAAGACCTCGATCGTCTCGACGTCCATGAGCGGGTCGCGGGAGCCGATCGCCTCGATGCCGACCTGGTGGAACTGGCGCAGCCGCCCCTTCTGGGGGCGCTCGCGGCGGAAGAGCGGGCCGAGGTAGTAGAACTTCTGGAAGGGGCGCGACTTGTGCATCCCGTGCTCGAGGTAGGCGCGCACGACCGACGCCGTCAGCTCGGGGCGGAGCGTCAGGGTGTCCTCGTCCTCCGGCGCCGCGTCCACTCCCGCGCCGTGGGTCCCGTGCGCCGTCGCGCGCGGGATCGTGTACATCTCCTTCTCGACGATGTCCGTCGCGTCGCCGATGGAGCGGGCGAAGAGGCCGGTGTACTCGAAGACGGGGGTGCGGATCTCGCGGTAGCCGAAGCGCCCGAGGACGTCGCGCGCGGCGGCCTCGACCTGTCGCCAGGCGGGGATGCGGTCGGGCAGGATGTCTTCGGTCCCGGCGGGCGCTTTCAGGGGCATCGCGGTATCCGGTATCGGGACGTGCCGCCGGGGGGCTAGAGGGGCGGCCCGGTCCCGCGCGGGAGCACGTCGTGAACGGCGCGCGGCGGCCGCGGAACAACGCCGCGTACCATACGCGAGGGGTCCGGGGGAGTCAAGAGGTCCCCTCGGGGGCCGTTCCTTGATTTCCCCTCGCCCGGCGGCTAGAGTGTCCGCGTCCTTCCCCTTCCCGGCGGCGTCGCCGGGGACCCCTTCCTGGCAAGGAGCGACCCATGCAGTCCTGGACGATCCTCGGCGTGGATGTGCCGGCGTGGGCCTACCTCCCGAGCCTGTACGTGGTCTGGCTCGTCGCCGGTCTCGTCGTCAAGGGGATCCTGCTGGGTCGCATGAAGGCGGTGTCCGAGCGGAAGCCGGTGCCGTTCCTCGCCCTCCTGGCCCGGGCCCTCAATGCCCCCCTGGTCATTCTCATCCTCGCCTCCGGCCTCGTTGCGCTGGCCAACTGGACGCCCGCGGGGGCGCAGTTGCAGGCGCGGATCAACATGAACACCGTCCTGACCGTCGCGGCCATCGCCTCGGGCGTCCTCCTCGTCGACAGTCTCGTCCGCGCGCTCCTCCAGTTCTACGCGGACCGGGTCGAGCTGCTCAAGTCGGCGGGGGGCCTGCTCCAGGGGTCCGTCCGAGGCCTTCTCGTTGTCCTGGGCGTTCTCATGCTGCTCGACACGCTCGGCGTCTCGATCACGCCGCTTCTCGCCTCGATCGGCATCGGCTCGCTCGCGGTCGCCCTCGCCCTCCAGCCGTCGCTCGAGAGCTTTTTTGCGGGTGTGCAGATCGTGACCGACCGGCCGGTCCGGGTCGGCGACTTCGTCAAGCTCGAGTCGGGGGAGGAGGGGTACGTCGAGAAGATCGGCTGGCGATCGACCTGGATCCGCATGATCCCCAACAACATGATCATCGTCCCGAACAAGCAGCTCATCGGCTCGCGGATCATCAACTACTATTATCCCACGAAGGAGCTGGCCGTCCGCGTCCCGTGCGGCGTGCATTACGGCTCCGACCTCGAGCAGGTGGAGCGCGTGACCGTCGAGGTGGCGGAGGAGATCCAGCGGCGCGTGGAGAACGCGGTGCCCGACTTCAAGCCGTTCATCCGATACCACACGTTCAACGGCTCGAGCATCGATTTCACCGTCGTCATGCGCGCGCAGGAGTTCGTCGCCGGCTACGTGATGACGCACGAGTTCGTCAAGGCGCTGCAGAAGCGGTACGCGCAGGAGCGGATCACCATCCCCTTCCCGATCACGGCCCTCAACCTCGACCAGGAGAACGTGGCGGCGGTGATCGCCCCGAAGGCGCCGGGGGGGTAGCCCCCGGGCCATCCGGCCGCCTCCGCGTCCGGCGGGCCGCCGTGCGGAGACCCCATGCGCTGGCACGAGATCGCCGACGTCCAGCCCGCCAAGATCGAGGCCCTGCGGGCGCGCCTCACCCGCCTGGGGATCGACCTGGCGCAGGTCGAGGAGCGGTTCGTGCGGGGCGGCGGGCGGGGCGGTCAGAAGATCAACAAGACGTCCGGCTGCGTGACACTGCACTACGCGCCGCTCGGCCTCCGGGTGCGCTGCCAGCGGGACCGCCGGCGGTCGGTCAACCGGTTCCTCGCCCTGCGGGAGCTGGCCGATCAGGCGGAGATGCGGCTCTCCCCCGGGACGTCGGAACGGCTGCGGGAGCGGGAGCGGATCCGGAGGAACAAGGCGAGGCGGCGGCGGCGGGCGGCGGCGGCGGCGGGCCGGGCGGACGCAGCCGGGGGCCCGGGTGGCCCCGGGCCCCCCCGGGCGGGGCCGTTGGCCGAGGACGGGTCAGTTTTGCGTCAGG
>CAYUME010000098.1:0-6407 GCA_964445475.1 uncultured Planctomycetia bacterium | reverse complement strand
CCCCCCCGGGCCGGGCGCCGGGGGCGGGGGGGGGGCGGGGTCCCGGTGCAACTCGGGGGGGGGGGGGGGGGGGGGGGGGGGGGGGGGGGGGCGGGCCGGACGCAGCCGGGGGCCCGGGTGTCCCCGGGCCCCCCGGTGCGTGACCGTTCGCAGAGGACGGATCAGTTTTCCTTCAGGATGTTGTCGTCGTACTCGACCTCGAAGCGCAGCTTGTGCTTCGCCTCCTCCTGCGCGAGCGCCATCAGGAGGTTCTTCAGGTTCGGGTCCGCAACGGCGTTGTGCAGGTCCATGTAGAGCCGGAACGCGGCCTTCTCCTTCTTCATCGCGAGCACCAGGGCCTTCTGGTAGTCGAGTTCCTCGCCGGGCTTCGCGTCCACCAGGTAGTCGCCGATCTTCAGGTCCATGATCTTCGCCTCGATCGGCGCGAACTGTTTCCCGGCCTTGACCTGCAGCAGCTTCTCCTTGTGCCCGACCTCCTCCTTGGCGAAATCCCGGAAGATCTGGGCGATCGGGGTCCGGAGCGTGTCGGCCAGCTTCGTGTAGAAGGCGGCGGCCTCCTCCTCCTTCGAGATCGCGAAGTCCAGCAGCGCGTTGGCGGACGCGAACGTCACCATGAGGGGCTCCTTTCGTCAGGTGGTCTGCGCGAGGGGGCGCATCCTAGCACGGCGCCCCGAACCGTGCAACCCGCAAGGCCCGTTTCGGGCCCCTGCGTCAGAATCCGGCCGCCCCGCCGTCCCGGCGCGGGTCCGCCCCGCCGGACATCGCCCCGGTCTGCGGGTCGATCGCCACGCCGTGCCCGCCGCCCAGCTCGAAGCACCAGTCGCCCATGAGCTGGAGCTGGTGTCCCCGCGCCTCGAGTTCCGCCCGGACGGAGGCCGGGACGCGGTCCTCGATCGCCAGCGTCCGTCCCGCCACCGGCTTGAAGCGCGGGGCCTCGATCGCCTCCTGCACGTCCGCGCCGAACTCCAGCACGTTCAGGATCATCTGGGTCGTCGTGTGCAGGATCCCGTAGCTCCCGGGCGTCCCGATCGAGAGGACGGGCCGCCCGTCGCGCAGGACGTGCACCGGCGCCAGCGGCATCTCGAATCGCTTCCCCGGCTCGATGGCGTTGGGGCCCCGGTAGGCCGGGTCGGACTCGAACCAGTACGCCGCGTTGTTGAGCAGCACCCCCGTCTCCGGCACCATCATCCCCGACCCGAAGATGCTCCCGTTGGTCTGCGTCACGGCGACGACGTTGCCGTCGGCGTCGGCGACGGAGAAGTGGGTCGTCAGGCCGCTGTCGAGCCGGAGCGGGTCGCCGGGCGGGAGGGCGTCGGCGGGGGCCTGGGGGTTGAAGCGGTCGCCCTCGACGGCGGCGGCGCGCGCGGGGTCGATCCGCTGCCGCCGCTCCGCGGCGTAGGCCTTGGCGATCAGCCCGGCCACCGGCACCTTCGCGAACTCCGGGTCCGCCCCGAACCGGATGCGGTCGGCCACGGCGAGCTTGCCCGCCTCGGCGAGGAGGTGGATGTACGGCGCCGAGTTGTGGCCGAGGGCCTTCAGGTCGAAGCCCTCCAGGAGGTTGAAGATCTGCAGGAGCTGGAAGGCCGAGGCGTTGGGGGGGATCGTCCGCAGCGTCGCGTCCCGGTAGGTCGTCTCGATCGGCGCTTCCCAGGCCGGGGCGTAGGCGTCCAGGTCGGCCTCCGAGAGGAAGCCCCCCTGCGACCGGACGAACTCCCCGATGGCCTTCGCGATCGGGCCGCGGTAGAAGGTGTCCGGCCCCTCGCAGGAGAGCGACCAGAGCGTGCCGGCGAGGTCCTTGTTGACGAGGATCTCGCCGGGCTCGGGGATCCGCCCGTTCGGCAGGTAGACCGCCGCCGTCCCGGGCCACTTCGCGAGCTTCTTCTCGGCCACGAACTTCACCATGAAGCAGAAGTGCTTCGTGGCGGGGATCCCCTCGTCGGCGTACCGGATGGCGTCGGCAAAGACCCGCTCGGCGGGCATCGTGCCGTATTTCTTCAGCGCCTCGAACCAGCCGGCGACGTTGCCGGGGACGACGGGCGTGAAGGCGCCCTCCCAGCGGCGCTGGTAGCTGTCGTAGACCTCGCGCCGGGCGGCGGCGGGGGCGCGGCCGCTGAAGTTGAGCACCTGCCCCTCCCCGCTCTCGGCGTGGAAGAGCAGCATCCAGCCGATCCCCCCGACGCCGGACATCTGGGGCTCGCAGACGTTGAGCGCCGCGGCGACGGCCACCGCCGCGTCCACGGCGTTCCCGCCGTCCTGCAGGACGCGGACCCCGGCCTGGGCGGCCAGCGGGTGCCCCGCGGCCACCATCCCCCGCATCCCTGTCGCGGCGGGCCGGTGGGCGAAGAAAGGCGTGGTCATGGGCGTCTCCGTGTGTGCGGGGCGGGCCCGCGTTCGGGCGCGGGAGAGGCACGCTAACTGGAATGTCACCGGAGGTCAAAACTTTTCTGCCGTCCCCGGTTTGCTTTTCCCCCCGTCCCCCCGTTACAATGAAGGCGTCTGGCTCGGAGAGGAGGCCCCCATGCCCCGCATCCTTGCGCTGACGGTCGCGCTGGCCGCCCTTCCCCTCGCCGGCTGCGTTGTCGAGCACCATTACGACCGGGCGGTGGCCGTCCCGGTGGACGACGGATCGGTCGTGACCCGGACGGAGGTCGTGCGCGGCGTGTACTACGACCCGTATCCGTGCTATGGATATCCCTCGATGGGGTGGGGGTGGTCCGCCTATCCCTATCCGTGTTATCCCCGCTCCTACTGCGCACCCCGCCCCCGCGTGGGCGTCCATTTCGGCTATCCTCACTGACCGGACCGGCCGGCGCTTTTCCATTGACCCGCCCCGCCTGCCGGATATCCTCAACCCCGATCGGGTGCCGGCCGCTTCGGCCTGCCCGCCGCGCCGGGCGGCCCGGCGGCACGCGGCACGGGTCGACCGCCATCCCAGCAAGGAGATGCCCATGACGCCGATGCCCCGACGCGAGCTTCTGGGTCGCGCCCTCGCCGGCGCGGGGGCGCTGGCCCTGGCCGGCCGGCCCGGTCCGGCCGAGGAGGCCGTCCGCCGCAAGGCCTCCGACCGCGTCCCGCTCGGCAAGACCGGCCTCTGGGTCTCCCGCGTCGGGATGGGCTCCGGCGTCCGCGGCTGGAGCCACGAGTCGAACCAGACCCGCGCGGGGATCGACGCGTTCGTCGCCCTCGTCGAGCGCGCCTGGAAGCACGGCCTCAACTTCTTCGACGCCGCCGACTCCTACGGGTCGCACGCCTATTTCCGCGCCGCCTTCACGCGGCTCAAGATCCCCGCCGACCAGGTCGTCGTGAGCACGAAGCTCAACTGGCGGGACTGCCCGACGCCCGCCGCCGCCCTCGAGCGGTTCCGGCTCGAGCTCGACCGGGACGTCCTGGACGTCTGCCTGCTCCACTGCCTGACGGACCCGAACTGGCTCGAGCGGGGCGAGGGCGGGAAGGGCCGCGAGAAGCGGGCCTTCGACGCCCTCCAGGAGGCCAAGGCGAAGGGCAAGCTGTGCGCGGTCGGCGCCTCCTGCCATACCTTCGAGGCCCTCCAGGTCGCCGCCAACACCCCCGGCTTCGACTACCACCTCGTCCGCATCAACCACGTCGGCAAGGAGGCGCTCATGGACGCCTCCCCCCAGGAGGTCGCCCCGTTCCTCAAGATGATGCACGACCAGGGGCGCGGCGTGGCCGGGATGAAGATCGTCGGCGAGGGGAAGATCAAGGACCAACTCGACGCGTCGCTGAAGTTCGTCCTGGGCCTCGGCACCGTCGACACGATGGCGATCGGGTTCGAGAAGCCGGAGGAGATCGACGACTTCGTCGCGCGGACGGAGCGGGTGCTGAACGGCTAGGGGGGCCGGACAGGGCGCGCGACGGACGTCACGGCGAGAAGACCGAGAGGGTCCCCCACCGCAGGAATCGCATCACGCCGGCGGTCTCCAGGGTCTCCAGCGCGCTGCGCAGGCGGTCGGACGCCCCCGTGTACAGGCTGTCGTGCAGGCGCTTGAACCCGTGCCCCTTCAGCACGGCGATCACCAGCCGGCGCCGGCGCTCCTCCGCCCGGGGGAGGTCGTAGCTGATGAAGGCGGTGGCGCGGGGGGGCCCGGGTAGGCGGCGCAGCAGCGCGATGCGCTCCCGCTCCATGCGTCGCATCAGGGCGCTCGGGCTGAGGCGGGCGAGCCGGCGGGCCCGGAACGCCGCCAGCCGCCCGGCCAGGCTCTCCGCCGCCTTCCGCAGCCGGGGCTCCCCCTGCCGCTCGACCAGGCGCTCCAGCGCCAGCAGCGCCCGGCGTCCCTTCGGTGTCAGCGTCGCCTGCCGTTCCCGCCGCAGTCCCTCCAGCCGGAGATACCCCCGGTCGGCCAGGCGGTAGAGGTACGTCGTGACGAACGAGGGGCGCCGCATGCGGTACAGGGCCTGCATCGGCGACCGGCTACACGTCACGTACAGGAGCTGGACCAGTTCCCCCAGCACGATCGGCGTCCCGACGTCGAGGGCGAGCGTTTTGAGGATCAGCCAGTTCAGCCTCCCCCGCAATCGCGTCCCCGGCGCAGCTCCCCCGTTTTTTTCTATTCGCATCCTGCCTTTTCACAAGCCCATACAACTTAACTGTATACTAATAAACACACATATGTTCATTAGAACACACTTTATGCGGAGGGTCAAGGAGGGTAAGATGGGGGGCGCGGTGCGGAGCAGGGGATCCCGGGAGGCGCGAGAGACCCATGACGAGCGGCTCGGTCCCCCTGTTGCTGCGCGCCTGCCGGCGCGAGCCGGTCGAGCGTACGCCCGTCTGGCTGATGCGCCAGGCCGGGCGCTACATGAAGGAGTACCGCGACATCCGGGACCGTGTCGGGTTCCTCGAGCTCTGCAAGCGCCCCGACCTCGCCGCGCAGGTCACGATCGACGCCGTGAACCGGCTCGGCGTCGACGCCGCCATCCTGTTCGCCGACCTCCTTCTCCCGGTCGAGCCGATGGGATTCCGCCTCGCCTACGAAAAGGGCGAGGGGCCCTCGATCGACCCGCCGGTCCGGACGGCGCAGGACGTCGACCGGGTGCGCGTCGCCGACCCGGCCGCGCTGGGGTACGTCTACGAGGCGGTGCGGCGGGTTCGCGCGGCCCTCCCGCCGGAGGTCGCGCTCATCGGCTTCGTCGGCGCGCCGTTCACGCTGGCCTCCTACCTGATCGAGGGGGGCGGGACCCGGGACTTCACGCGGACGAAGGCGTTCATGGCCGCCGACGCGGGGGCGTGGCGGGCGCTGCTCGGCAAGGCGGCCGACTCCCTGGCCGCCTTCGCCAACGGGCAGGTTGCCGCCGGCGCCCAGGTCATCCAGGTCTTCGACTCCTGGGTCGGCTGCGTCCCTCCCGACGCCTACCGGGACCGCGTCCTCCCCTTCTCGCAAAAGCTCCTGCGTGCCATCGCGGGGGTCCCCGTCATCCACTTCGGAACCGGCACCGCGGCGCTCCTCGAGCTCATGCGCGAGGCGGGCGGCGACGTCATCGGCGTCGACGACTCCGTCCGCCTCGACGCGGCCTGGCGGCGGATCGGGACCGGCGTCGGCATTCAGGGAAACCTCGCCCCGGACGTGCTGCTGACGGACGTCCCGACGATCCGGTCGGAGGTGCGGCGCATCCTCGGCGAGGCCGGCGGGCGACCGGGCCACATCTTCAACCTCGGCCACGGGATCAAGCCGACGACGCCGGTGGAGCACGCCGTCGCCCTGGTGGAGGCGGTGAAAGAATTCGGGGGGCGATGATGGATGCGGTCCTGATCAGCACGCTGGGCGGCCCCGCGAAGCCGGACGAGATCCGTCCCTTCCTCGCGTCCGTCACCCGCGGCCGACCGATCCCGCCGGAGCGGATCGAGGAGGTCGTGAAGCACTACGAGGCGGTCGGCGGGTCGTCCCCGATCCTTGCCGTCACGACGCGCCAGGCGGAGGCGCTGAAGGCCGTCCTCCAGCAGCAGGGGACGCCCTGCCCGGTGTACGTGGGGATGCGCAACTGGCACCCCTTCCTGGCCGAGGTCCTGGCGCGGATGGCGGATGACGGGGTGACACGCGTCATCGCGGTCGTTTTGGCCTCCTTCCGGAGCGAGGTGGGGCTCCAGCGCACCCAGGGGGCGATCGCGGAGGCGGTCGCGGCGCTGGGCGCCCGCGTGCCGGTGGTCGAGTTCGTCAGGCCCTGGTTCGACCACCCCCTCTTCGCCAAGGCCGTGTCCGAGCGGGTCCGGGAGGCGCTCGCCTCTCTCCCGGACGACCGGCGCACCGGCGCGGCCCTTCTCTTCACCGCCCACAGCATCCCCATAGCGATGGCGCAGACGTCGCGTTACCTCGAGCAGTTGACCGAGGCGGCGCGTCTGGTAGCCGCGCAGGCCGGACGCCCCGATTCACGGCTGGTCTGGCAGAGCCGCA
>CAYUME010000097.1:0-11036 GCA_964445475.1 uncultured Planctomycetia bacterium | reverse complement strand
CTATTGGGGCCGTTGTCGCTGAAATAGAGGACCACCGTGTCGCGGGCGAGCCGCGATTCGTCGAGCGCGGCGAGGACGCGGCCCACGTTCCAGTCGATGTTCTCGCACATGGCCAGCGCCGCCCGGGTGAAGGAGACGTCCTCGGACTTCGGGTCGCGTGCGCGCATCGGCAGGTCGAGGCCGGCGAACTTTTTGTGGAAGCGGTCCGGCACCTGCATGGGCGAATGCGGCGTGTTGAAGGGCACGTAGCAGAAGAACGGTCCGTCCCGGTGCTGCTCCATGAACGCCATGGCCCGGTCGGTCAGGTCGTCGATCAGGAATCCGTTGCCCTTCACGAGTTCCCCGTTGTGCTCGAGCGGCGCGTCGAAGTAATCGCCCCAGTGGCCCGAGCAGAAACCGTAGTATTCGTCGACGCCGCGACCGCAGGGATGGTACGGATACTGCATGCCGTTGTGCCACTTGCCGAAGGCGCCGGTGGCGTACCCGGCCGTCTTGAAGACCTCGGCGATCGTCTTTTCGCCCAGATTCAGCCGCTCCCCCCCGGTGCTGACGCCGACCACGCCGCCGCGGAGGTGGTAGCGGCCGGTGAGGAACTCGGCGCGCGTGGGCGAGCAGACCGGGCAGACGAAGAACCGGTCGAAGAGGGCCCCGTCGCGCGCGAGGGAGTCGATGGCGGGCGTGGCCAGGTTCGTGTTGCCGTTGACGCTCAGGTCGCCCCAGCCCTGGTCGTCGGCCAGGACGATCAGGACGTTCGGTCGCTCGGCGGCGCCCAGTCGCGATGGACAGAGCAGGCCGGTGGCCAGCATCAACGCGAATACAGACCGCAAGCACGTTGTCATCCTTGGCCTCTTTCCTCGGAGGTCGGGGGCATCCCGGCTTCAGTTCGCGGCCAGGCAGATCACCCGGCCATTCCGGAGCGAAGCGTAGAGACGGCCGCCCGCCGCGATAAGCCCGTCGAAGACAGGCTCGGACTCCAGGGGAATCTCGGACCGCTTCGTGCCGTCCGTCGCGGAGACCGCCCAAAGCTGCCCGCCTTTGCGCCCCTCGATGGCGGCATAGGGGTCGTCCTCCGGCACGATGTCGGGCGTGCCCGCAACGAAGAGCGTCCCGCCGGCCGCCACCATGGCGCGGACGCGGAGCGGCACCCAGTGGTGCCACCGCGGCGGGGCACCGCGCGCGTAGCCCATTCCCTTGTCCCGGTTGCGTGAGCGATCGTCCAGCACCGGCTCGTTGTCGCTGTCGTCCGCGAATAGCAGGTAGCCCTTCGTGCCCGGCTCCAGCGTGGGGCTGTGAATGGTGCGCGAGGTGAAGGCCTGGACCCCGTACGTGGTCTTCGCGTCGATGGAGAGCAGCTGCCCCGCCTGGGGGCTGAGCTGCGCGATGTAGTACCCCGGCCAGATCGAGGCGTACATCCAGTACGTCCGGTTGAACCCGGTGTCGTCCAGGAATCCCCCGGTCGCCAGCAGATGCAAGCCCATCTTTTTGTCTCCCATCGGGCCGCGCAAGACGCCCAGGGAGGGGAAGTCGGGGTCCTTGTGCTTCTTGTGGAGCGCCTGCTCCGGGAGTGCCGGATTGACGTACGGCGCCCCCGCCAGCTCGAGGACCCGGGTCTTCGTGCCGCCGGGGTCGATGTAGGGGGTTTCCAGACGCTCCAGCTTCGGGCTGAGCTTCAGCGGACCCAGGAACAGGGCGGCGCCGTCGCTGACCAGCAGGTCCGAGCGCGTGCCTTCGACGTGGAAGGCCGGGACGAACGGCGTCTTGCTGTCCGCCGACGGCGCTGTGCCGGGCGCCAGCGCCTCGTCCTTCAGGCAGACGTGATGGCCGGTGCGGCCGCTCCGGGGATCGAGGCCATACACGTGAATGCCGCCGTCCAGGTACGTGGATCGCCCCGCGGTCAGGTAGACCAGGCCGTCCAGGACCACGAGGCTGCCGTGCACGGGCCAGGCCGATTCGACCTGCCCGAAGGCGCCGATCCATCGTTCGCGCGGCGCGGCCTGGAAGCGCCAGACCAGCCGCCCGTCGGACGCGCGCAGGCAGTAGGCCCGGCCGTCCGCGCTGCCGAAGAGCACCAGGCCGTCATGGACAGTCGGCGGCGAGTCGATCCGCGCATCGGCCGTGAAGCGCCAGGCGGTCTTGCCGTCCTGCGCGCCCAGTGCGTGGACCGTGTGCGCGTCCCGGTCTGCGACCAGGACGAGGCCCACGGCCATCACCGGCGGCGTCAGGTGGCCGCCGACGGGCACCTGCCAGAGGGCGCGGACGTCCGGCTTGACCGGGTCCGGCGTGGAGCCCGGGCGCGACGGATCGCGGCGGTACATCGGCCAATCCCCCGCGCGAGTTTCCGCGACCGGCATCCGCTGCGCCTCGTCGTACGCCGGTCCCCGCGTGAGGCGCGAGGGGTCCCCGGGAGGCAGAACGGGGACGTCCCCGGCGGCCGCCGCGGCGAGCGCCTTGAATCCGGTGAGCATCGCGCCGCCGTAGCAGAAGCACTGGCACGGGGGGGCGTAGAGCAGCCCGTTGGCCGGCATCACGCCGTGGCCGCAGTTGCCGCGCAGCCAGTCGTTCCGGACCAGCTCGTCCGACGCCACCCCGATGAACTCCGCGCCGCGGTTGTTCGCGATGACGTACCGGTCGGTGGCCTTGTAGGGATAGCACCTCGGGTGGTGGCCCTTGCTGAAGACCTTCGAGGCGTCGATCGTCCGGACCTGCTCGCCCGTGGCCACGTCGTGGGCGATCAGGTTGTCGCCGCGATTGCGCCAGACCCTCCCTCCGATCACGAACAGCTCTCCTTTGGAACTTCCGGCGTTTTTCTGCTCCCAGAGGACCTTCCCGGTCTCCGCGGAGAGAGCGGCGAGGAGGCTGCCGTTGAGCACGATGGCGGTCTTGCCGTGAAGGACCATCGCGCCGGCACCGGGACGCTGCCCTTTGCGGGCGGGGGCGTCCGCGCCCAGCGGCGTGCGCCAGGCTTCCTTTCCGTCCGACGCATTCAGGCAGACGACCTGGTCGCCCGCCCGGTACAGGATGCGCCCCAGGCCGAGCGCCAGCGTCTGCGACGCCATGCCGGCGGCGGGGACGCGCCAGCGCGTCGTCCAGGTGTCCGTCTCCAGGGCGAGAAGGCTCCGGGGGCCTTTTTTCGAGTCATCAGAGGGTGGGGCGGCCGAGGCCAGCAGCAGGCCCTCGTCGCACAGGAGGTCGGTCGTCCCGGGAGCGTCCTTCACCTCCCGGGCGATCGCGCCCGTCGCCGCGTCGACCGCCGTCAGGACGGCATCCGGGCCCATCGGCAGGTAGACCCGCGCCCCGTCCGTGACCAGCCGGCGCGGGCGGAACCCGTTGCCGAACCCGCCGAAGCTGAGATCGGGCCCCCAGCCCGGGACCGGCCGTTTCCAGAGGAGGACGCCGTTGAACGCATCGCGCGCGACCATCGTCCAGCGCGCCGGGAGCGTGTAGACGCCGGTCTGTCCCTCGTCGAGCACGTAGACGATCCGGCCGCGGGCGGTGACCACGCCGCCGACGCTGGAGGGGACTTCGTGGTCGCGCGACAAGAGCGGCTCAGCGACCCACTGCATCCGGCGCGGGGGGCCGACGCGGGTGTCGTGCGCCACGGATCCGTTGCCCGCATCGTGGAGCCAGTGCGTCCATTCGTCGATCTCCCGCGGCCAGGGCTTCTCCAGGCGGCGCGGGGCGAGGCGCGACCGGCGGTCGAGGAAGAGGGCCGCGCCGCGCGGGACCAGGACGCGCAGCAGCTCGTCGTCCGTGCCCGTGTACGCGCCGTCCCCGACCACGATCAGGTTCGCCATGTTGTCGGCATACGGGAGCACGGAGGGATCGGCCCAGGCGGCGGCGGAGACGGGGCCGCAGAGGCCGGCCGCGCGGATCGTCTCGCGGGCTTGCTCGACCTTGGCGGGATCGGTATCGAGACCCTGGACGAGATACCCTTCGCCGGCCCGGAGCGCCGCCGTGAGCGTCCCGTCCCCGCAGCCGAGATGGACGACGAGTCCGCCCTTCACGTCCGCGGCGTCGAGGAGGCGGCGTGCCGGGTCCTGGGCGGAAGCGGCGGAGGAGGCGACAAGGAGGGCGAGGGAGGTCCGGGCGAAGCGGTTCATGGGCCCTTCCGGAGGCAGAGCAGGCTGCCGTCGAGGGTTGAAATATACAGCGCGCCGTCCGCCGCGGCCATCCCGTCCCACACCGGCGGGGCGTCGAGCTTGCGTTCCGAGAGGGTCGCCCCGGTCTCCGAGGAGAGCGCGACCAGGATTCCGCCCCGGCGACCTTCGAGCGCGCCCCAGGGGTCGTCGTCGGCGACCGCGTCCGGCGTCCCGGCAACGAAGATCGTCCCGCCGGCGAGCACCATCGCCCGGGCACGGACCGGGAACGAAACCGTCCAGTTCCCCTTCGCCTCGCCCCGGACCTGGGCTTTCAGATAATAGGCCCCGGACGCGGGTTGATACCAGCCGCCGAAGGCGCCGCTTCGCTTGCTGCCGAAGGCGTACGACTTCGGACCGTCGAAGACCAGCAGGTCGCCATCCGACCCCTTCCCCAGCGACCAGCCGACGCGGGAGAACCCGCTGTCGTCCAGGAGACCGGATGTGGAGAAGGCGCGCGGCGACGCCATGGACGCCTTGGCTTTCCCGGGCTTCGCATCGGACTCCTCCTTCAGGCTGTAGGCGAGGTGCCGCATGTAGACGGCCGTGTCGTCGGCGACCAGGATGTCCTCCAGGCCCTCGGGCTTTCCGTTCAGGGGCTTCAGCTCGCGGAGCCTCTCTCCGGTATCGGGCTTGAGGGCCAGGACGCGGATGCCGCCGTCCAGGTGGGTCGACCGGCCGGCCGACACGTAGGCCACGCCGTCCTGGACCAGCACGGAGCCGTGGACCGGCCAGGCCGATTCGAGCTGCCCGAAGGACGTCACCCACCGGTCCGCAGGCGCAGCGCGGAAACGCCAGGCCAGCAGCCCGTCCGACGCGCGGACGGCATAGACCCAGCCGTCGGCCGAGCCGAAGAGGGCCAGGTCGCCGCAGAGCGTCGGCGGGGTGTCGACCCGCGCCCCCGCCGTGAAGATCCAGGCGATGCGGCCATCCTTCGCGTCCAGGGCGCAGACGCGATGCCGGTCGGGGACGACCGCGAAGACGCGGCCGCCGTCAACGGTGCACGCGCCGGGGGTGCCGTCCAGGGAGGCCTGCCAGGTGACCTTCAGCGCGTGAGGGACCGACGAAGGGGTGGATCCGCTGCGGCGGGGGTCGTGCCGGTAGGTCGGCCACGCGCCGTCGCCGTCGCGATCCGGTCCCGGGACGGCCGCTGTCCCGAACGACGGCCCGCGCTCGTGGGGATTCCTGACCGTCGACGTCCCGGTTTTCCCCGCGGGCGCCAGGGCCAGGAAGCCCTTGAGCTTCTCGGCGACGTAGCACTGGCACGGGTGCGGCGGGGCGTAAATCAGCCCGTTGCACGGCATGATCCCGTATCGGCAGGCGCCGCGCACCCAGTGGTTCGAGGCGATCCGCTCCGCCTTCAGGTCGATGACCTCGATGCCCCGGCGGCCGGTCAGCAGGTACTGCTCCGTCGCCTTGTTCCGGAAGCAGCGGTGGTGATGGGTCTCGTGGAATCCGTCCTTCGTGGAAATCGTCCGGCGGACCTGCCCGGAACGCGGGTCGATGCCGATGACCGCCCAGTCGTCCGGCGCATGCGTCCAGATCAGGCCGTCGATGGCGAAGAGGTCCCCCTCGACGCCCGGGCCCCACTTGCTGCAGGCCCGGGTCCAGAGGACCTTCCCGCCGGTCGCGTCGATGCCGGTCAGCAGGCACGCGACGCCGCAGTCCCAGGTCTTCCGCGTGTAGGGCCCCTCGGCCTGCGAGAAGAGGACGACGTCCGGGAGCGCCACGAGCGAGCAGAGGTTGGCCGGCTTGTAAGGGATGTGGCCCTGCTCGGCCTTCTTGGGCGGTCGCGGGACGCGCCACAGCTCGCGGCCGCCCTTCAGGTCCAGGGCGACAACCGCATCCTCCTCGACGAGGCAGACGCGGCCGCCGCCGGCCGCCAGGTCGAGTTGCGTGATCCGCTCGAAGGTGTCGGACTTGGTGGAGATGCCGCCGAAAGGCCCCTGCGTCCAGAGCACCTCGCCGGTGTCCGCCTTCAGCACCCTGACACGCTTCTTCACGGGCGCCATGTCTGCGATGCGGCCCGGTTTCTGGTGCGTCTCGTTGACCGAAAGGATCAGGAGGCCATCGAGATACAGGATCTCATCCGTGTCGGTCGTCCCCTCGTAGGTCTTCACGACCTCGCCCGTGACGGCATCCAGCGCCACCAGTGGCGCGTTGAAGCCGAGGGTGGCGTACAGCCGGTCGCCGGCTGCGACCAGGCGGCGATGGATGTGCAGAGGGATGTTGAACCGGCCGCCGGTTTCAACCGTGCTCCAGGCTTTCCAGCCCCAGTCCGCGACGGGTCGCTGCCAGAGCAGCAGGCCGTTGAAGGCGTCGCGCGCGACCAGCATCCAGCGGTCGGGCACCCCCGAGACCGTGGCCGGCGCGAGGTCACTGATATAGAAGATCCGGCCCCCGGCCGACACCAGGGCGTCCGGATTGGCGTTCATCTCGTGGTGGCGCTGCCAGAGCGGCCCGTCGATCCACTGCAGCCGTTCCGGCGGGCCGACGAGGCGATCCTTCGCCACGGGGTTGCCGCTCGCGTCGTGGAGGTAGTGCGTCCACTCGTCCATTCCGTCCGGCCACGGTTTATTCAGCCTGCGGGTGGTGAAGACGGCTGCGCCGAGCGGGGCCAGGACGCGCAGGAGCTCCTCGTCTGTTCCCAGGAAGGCGCCTTCCTCGACGACGATCCGGTTGACCAGGTTGTCGGCGTAGGGCAGTCGGGAGGGGTCGGGCCAGTGCGCGACCGAGACCGGGCCGTAGCAGCCCGCGGCGCGGATCGTCGCACGGGCCTTCTCGATGAGGGCCGAATCGGCCTCCAGGCCGTGAACGACGGCCCGGTCGCCCGCGCGCAGCGCCACGGTCCGTCGGCCGTCCCCGCAGCCGAGGTGGACGACGAGACCGGCAGCGACCGGACCGTGGGATCGATCCGCGGGGCCGGCGGCCGCGAAAGGGGACATGGCGAGCAGGCCGAGCGCGGCGAGCGGCCACGCCTGCCGGTCCTGCGCGCGGAAGGCCGTGAGTGTGGACGTTGCCACGATGGACGCGCCTCGGAAAGACGTCAGGGAGACGCCCCTTTCGGAACGCGAGCACCCGCCCTATGACGCCGGTCCCTGGAGCCGGAAAGACATCGCGTCTGTCGAGACCGGCGATCCGCGTCAAGCCCGGGGGCTCCCGGCCGTGCATGAAGGGGGTGGACGGAATCGATTATACAGGATAGGTAATCGCAGCGATACGAATCATACGGGGAGCGGCGAGCGAAACGGATAATCGATGCGGGACGGCCGTTGACATTATTCATGCGGGGAATGGTCCGGGCCCCGGGGCGCACCTGTGGGGAACCGGGGCCTTGGGAGGGATTCCACATGCTGCGAAGGGTCATCCCGCGATGCGTCCTGGCGCTCGGGGCGGTCCTGGCGCCGGCGGCGGCCGCGCCCGCCGCGGAGGCGACGCCGAAGCGTCCCAACATCGTCCTGATCCTCGCGGACGACCTCGGGTGGTCGGACATCGGGTGCTACGGATCCGAGATCGCCACGCCGAGCCTCGACCGGCTGGCGGCGGGCGGCATCCGGTTCACCCAGTTCCACAACACCTCCAAGTGCTTCCCCTCGCGCGCCTGCCTTCTCACGGGGCTTTACGCCCAGCAATGCGGGATGGACAGGACGTTCGGGGAGCTCCGGAACGCCGTGACGCTCGCCGAGGTCCTGCGCGCGGCGGGATACCGGACGCTCATGGCGGGCAAGCACCACGGGACGGAGAACCCCTACGACCGCGGGTTCGACCGGTACTTCGGCCTGCGCGACGGGGCCTGCAACTACTTCAACCCCGGCCAGCAGCGGCCCGGCGAGGGGAAGCCGGCCCAGAAAAGCGCCCGGCGTGCCTGGTGCATCGACGACAAGACGTACACGCCCTACACGCCCCTCGAGAAGGACTTCTACACGACGGACTATTTCACGAAGTACGCCCTGGGCTATCTCGACCAGTACCGGGGGGAGGGGAAGCCTTTCTTCCTCTACCTGGCCTTCAACGCGCCCCACGACCCGCTCATGGCCTGGCCGGAGGACATCGCGCGGTACGCGGGGCGGTATCGGGACGGATACGACGCCGTCCGGCAGGCCCGCTTCGAGCGCCAGAGGGCCTCGGGACTGATCGACGCGACCTTCCCCCTGTCCGGCCCGACCTTCGCGTCCTGGGGGGGGCTCGGTGACAAGCGGAAGGACGAGGAGCGGAAGATGGAGGTCTACGCGGCGATGATCGATCGGATGGACCGGAACATCGGGAAGGTCCTGGAGAAGATCCGGTCGATGGGGGAGGAGGCGAACACGCTGGTCCTCTTCTGCTCGGACAACGGGGCCTCCGGGGAGGTGGTCCGGCTGGCGGGGGGGGCCGGCGAGATCGGGGAGATGACGCGGTGGACGTCGCTGGGCGGCGACTGGATGAACGTCTGCAACGTGCCCTTCCGGTTCGGGAAGAACTCCAGCTTCGAGGGGGGGACCTGCACGCCGCTCGTCGCGCACTGGCCGTCCGGCATCGCGAAGCCGGGGCGGGTCTCGAGCGAGCCGGGACACTTCATCGACTTCATGCCGACGCTCCTGGAGGTGGCCGGGGCCGTGTACCCGAAGGAGCACGGGGGGCGGCCGATCCTCCCGTTCGAGGGGGTCAGCCTCGCGCCCGTCTTCCGGGGCGACGCGCTGGCGCGGAAGGAGCCGCTCTTCTTCCAGTGGGCCGGGGGGAAGGCCGTTCGGGAGGGGCGGTGGAAGCTGGTCTCGCGGGCGAAGGACGCCTGGGAACTCTACGACATGGAGACGGACAAGACGGAGACGCGGGACCGGGCTGCGGCCCAGCCGGACCTCGTGACGCGGCTCGCCGGGCAGCACGCGGCCTGGATGAGCCGGTGCCAGCAGCAGGCGAAGGGCGGGTGAAGTCCTTGACGCGGAGCCCCCGGTCGGATAGATAGATGGTGGCTAAGCCACCTGGGGGCTCCGATGCGCTTCGCGATCGTGCGCGATCCCGTCTACTGCCAGCTGGTCGCCCGACTCCGGGAGCGGATCCGCGCGGGCGACCCCCGGCCCGGATCGCGGTTCCTCACCGAGCGCGACGTCGCCGACCGGTTCGCGGTCAGCCGTCCCACCGCCAACAAGGCCCTTGCCGCCCTGGTCGCCGAGGGCGTCCTCGCCTTCCGCAAGGGGGTCGGGACCTTCGTGGCCGAAGACGCGCTCGATTACGACCTGTCGCACCTCGTCAGCTTCACCGAAAAGGCCCGCGCGGCGGGGCGCACCCCCGCCACCCGCGTCCTGGCGTTTGAGCGGCTCCCGGCGGACGCGGTCGCTCGGACCCTGCAATCGGTCTTGAATCTGGATGCGCAGGACGGCGTCTATCGCATCGTGCGCCTCCGTTTGGCGGACGGCGTGCCCGTCATCCACGAACGACGGCACCTGGTCGAGCGTCTTTGTCCCGGGCTTGGCCGGGCGGACGTCTCCGGATCGCTTTACCGGGCGCTCACCTGCCGATACCGTCATGACATCGCCGGAGCCGACGAGGAGATCCGCGCGGTCAGCCTGGCCGGTCCGGACGCGAGACTCCTGAAGACGTCTCGCGGATCGGCGGCGCTGCTCGTGACGGCCGTCGCGCGTCTCGCGTCGGGCGAGCCGCTCTGGCACGAATCGACGCTGTACCGGGGCGATGCCTATGCGTTCCGGAACCGGCTCGGGCCGATCCGCGCCGCGCGACCCGCAGCCGGGGTTCTCGGCGGATCCGCCCTTCCCTCACGGAGGTGACCCATGAAGGTCCGCGGCGTCGCGATGGTCGGGGCGGGATTCATCGGACCGGTCCACGTCGAGGCCCTGAGGAGGTTGGGGATCCCCGTGACCGGCATCCTGGGGGTGGACGAGGCGGAGTCGAGGCGCGCGGCCGCCGCGCTCGGGATCCCCGGAGCCTACGCCTCCTATGACGCGGTCCTGGCGGATCGGAACGCCGACGCCGTGCACCTGGCGACTCCCAACCGGCTCCATTACCCGATGGCCAAAGCGGCACTCGCGGCCGGGAAGCACGTGCTCTGCGAGAAGCCTCTGGCCATGAACTCCGCGGAGTCCGCGGAGCTGGTCTCCCTGGCGAAGGACTCCGGACTCGCCGCCGGCGTCAACTACAACATCCGCTACTATCCGCTCTGCCTGCACGCCCGCGAGATGGTCAAACGGGGCGATCTGGGCGACCTCTTCTCCGTCTGCGGCAGCTATGTCCAGGACTGGCTCCTTCTCCCGACGGATTACAACTGGCGGGTCCAGGCGGAGGAGGGGGGCGCGCTGCGGGCGGTGGCGGACATCGGGACGCACTGGCTCGACCTCGTCCACGCGATCACCGGGCTGGAGGCGGAGTCCGTCTGCGCGGACCTCAAGACGATCCACCCGGTCAGGCGGCGGCCGACGGGCGAGGTGGAGACGTTCTCCGGGAAGACGAAGGCGGCCGCGGCGACGGACCCGGTGCGTGTCGAGACGGAGGACCATGGGGCGATCCTGATCCGATTCCGGGGCGGGGCCCGGGGGGTCCTGTGGGTCTCGCAGGTCACCGCCGGTCGGAAGAACTGTCTCCGCTTCGAGCTGGCGGGGTCGAAGGCGGCCATCGCGTGGGAGAGCGAGCGGCCGAACGAGCTCTGGGTCGGCCGTCGCGAGCGGGCCAACGAACTCCTGCTCCGGGACCCGGCCCTCGTCGCAGACGCCGCCCGACGCCACATCGCCTTTCCCGGAGGTCACAACGAGGGGTTCCCGGACACCTTCAAGCAGTGCTTCAAGTCGTTCTACGACGCCATCGCCTCGGATGCGTACCGCGTGGACCCGCCCTACCCGACATTTGCGGACGGTCACCGTGAGATCGTCCTCTGCGAGGCGATCCTGAGGAGCCACAGGGAGGGGTCGTGGG
>CAYUME010000096.1:6960-11040 GCA_964445475.1 uncultured Planctomycetia bacterium | reverse complement strand
GCGACGGGCGGAAGATCCTGTACAAGGGGTTCGACCGGCCCGGCCCGGAGACGACCTACACGGGGATCGGCCCGCGCTGGGCGAGCGCGGTCAACACGCCCTTCCGCTACTGGAAGAAGGAGTCGTACGAGGGCGGCTGCCACACCCCCTTCATCGCCCACTGGCCGCGCGGCCTCCAGGCGAAGCCCGGCTCGCTGTGCGACGCGGTGGGGCACGTGATCGACGTCATGCCGACCTGCCTCGAGCTGGCCGGCGTCGCGTACCCGAAGGAACACGAAGGCCACGCCCTGACGCCCGTGGAGGGGAAGAGTCTGGCGCCGCTCCTGGCCGGCAAGCCGAGGGACGGCCACGCGGTCCTCGGCTTCGAGCACGAGGGCGGGCGGGCGATCCGGGAGGGCGACTGGAAGCTGACCGCACTCAAGGGCGAGCCGTGGCGGCTCTACGACCTGAATCGTGACCGGACCGAGACGAAGGACCTGGCCGCGCAGCATCCCGACCGGGTCAAGGCGCTCGACACGAAATGGGAGGCCTGGGCCAAGCGCGTGGGTGTCCTGGTGCAGAAGGCGGAATAGCGCATGGCGAATGCAACCTGCTGGGTCGGGGCCGTCTGCCTGCTCGGTGCGATTCCCGCCGTGCCCGAGACGCTCGTCTGCGTCGATGGCGGCGAGGCGCGACACGTCCGCGTCGAGGGCGTCGCGTGGAAGACGGCGGAGGGCGCCCTGGCCTGCGAGGGGAAGGACAACGTCCTCTACGCCGCCCGGGATGTCGGCGCTGGCGACTTCCGCGTGGAGGCGCGGCTGGCCATCGAGCAACTCGCCGGCAGCGCCGCCTCCTTCGTGATCGGCGGCGAAAGCCATTTCGGCTTCTGCGGCGGCCGGGGGGAGCTGTTCGTCGAGGGGCCTCTGTTCGGCGGCGCCGCCCGCGGTGTCGGCAACCCGGCCGATTTCTTCGCGGCGGGGAAGCCCTTCGCGTTCGAGGCCGCCCGCGAGGGCGCGACGCTGCGCTTCGCGATCGACGGCAAGGACGCCTTCCGGACGGACGTCGGCGCCGAGGCGCTCGGCGCGGTCGGCTTCCGCCCCTGGCGGAGCCGGATGCGGATCGAGCGATTCGCCGTCACCGGCACCCTCCTCGAGGGCGCGGAGGCCGGCCCCGAAGGGCAGATCGACGTATTCACGAGCGGCGCCGGGGGCTTTCACACCTACCGCATCCCCGCCCTGGTCGTCACGCCGAAGGGGACGCTGCTGGCCTTCAGCGAGGGGCGGCGGAAGGGGCCGGGCGATGCCGGTGACATCGACCTGGTCCTCCGGCGCAGCAGCGACGCCGGATGGACCTGGGGCCCGGTGCAGGTCGTCTGGGACGACGCGGACAACACCTGCGGGAACCCCTGCCCCGTGGTCGACGCCGACACGGGGACGATCTGGCTGCCGATGACGTGGAACGCGGGGGCGGTCCACGAGGGCCGCATCCGGCCCGGCTTCGGACCCGACTCCCGGCGGGTCTTCGTGACCTCCTCGTCGGACGACGGGAGGTCCTGGGCCGCGCCGCGCGAGATCACGGCGGAGGTCAAGAAGGCCGACTGGTCGTGGTACGCCACCGGCCCGGGGGCGGGGATCCAGATCCGCCATGGGTCGCACCGCGGGCGCCTCGTCATCCCGTGCGACCACAAGGACCCCAAGTACTACTCGCATGTGATCTATTCCGACGACCACGGGAAGACGTGGGCCTTGGGCGGGACCACCCCGCGGGACCAGGTCAACGAGTGCGAGGTCGTCGAGCTGGCGGACGGCGCCTTGATGCTCAACATGCGGAACTACGACAAGGCGAAGAAGGCCCGCCAGGTCGCCGTCAGCCGGGATGGCGGGGCGACGTGGGAAGACCAGCGGTTCGATGCGGCCCTGGTCGAGCCGATCTGCCAGGCCAGCATACGTCGTCACTCCTGGCCCGGCGCGGAGGGGCCGGGCGCGATCCTCTTCTCGAACCCCGCGTCCGCACAGGGCCGCGTCCGGATGACCGTCCGGCTCAGCCGGGACGACGGGACGACGTGGCCCGTCTCCCGCCTGATCCACGACGGCAGCTCCGCCTACTCCTGCCTGGCGGTCCTCCCGGACGGGTCGGTCGGCCTGCTGTACGAGCGGGAGGGCTACAAGGCGATCGCCTTCGCCCGCTTCACGCTGGCCTGGCTGGCAGGCGCGGCATCGGATTGACGGAGGGCGGATGCCCCGGCAGGCGTCACGACGCGTCTTGGCTCCGGTGTTCGCCGCGCTCGCCCTCGCGTGTCTGCCGTCCCGCGGCGCCGGCGCCGAGATGGCGGCGCCGGCCGGCGTTCAAGCCCTTTCGCGCCATCTCCGCGTCGACCTGATCTGGAGCGCGGACGCCTCGCCGGCCTACGAGATCCAGCGGGCCGCGAAGCCGGAGGGGCCTTTCGAGGCGATCCACGACGGCGTCCAAACGTACCCCCTCTTCAGCGATTTCATCGGTCGATCCGGGGGGGCGTACCACTACCGGGTCCGGGGCGTCGAGCCCGGCCGCGGGAAGACTCCCGCCCGCTTCTCGCCCTGGTCCGGCGTGGCGACGAGCTCGCCCGGGCGTGCGGACGCCGAGGGGCTCCTCACCGAGGTTCAGGAGGCCGCCTTTCGCCATGAAGGCTCCCGAGATCGCGCCGGTCGTCCGCCTTTTCGAAAAGCGCCCGCCGTAGGAATCCGCTTGCCCCACGCCCCGCCGCCGCTTATGCTTGAACTTTCCGCCACGCCGGGGGAACCTGGGGCGACGGACGGCGTGGAATGGCCAGGGATCCCCTTTCCAAGGAGCACCGACATGTCGAGCAGCCTGTCCGGGATGTCGCGGCGGGACCTGTTGCGGACGACGGCGGCCGGGGCGGCGGCGTGCGCTCTCCCCGGCGAGCTGCTGGCCGCCGCCGCGAAGGCCGGCATCGGGATCTCGGTCCAGCTCTACTCCGTCCGAGATGCGTGCGGCAAGGACTTCGACGCCGCCCTGGAGCAGATCGCGAAGATGGGCTTTGCCGGTGTCGAGTTCGCCGGCTACCACAAGTACGGCGGCAAGGCGGCGGAGCTCAAGAAGCGCCTCGACGACCTGAAGCTCAAGGCGACCGGGACCCACATCGGCGCCGGCTCCCTCCGCGGCGACGCCCTCAAGGGCACCGTCGAGTTCCACCAGGCCATCGGCTGCAAGTACCTCATCTGCCCCGGCGACGGCGCCTTCTCCCACCCCGAGAAGAGCAAGGAGTTCGCCGAGACGATGAACAAGGCCATGGAGACCCTCAAGCCCCTCGGCATGGCCTGCGGCTACCACAACCACACCGAGATCGCCAAGGTCGACGAGGCGACAAAGAAGACCTACTGGGAGCTCTTCGCCGAGCGCACCGACAAGGACGTCGTCCTCCAGCAGGACATCGGCTGGACCTGCGCCGCCGGCCTCGACCCGGTCGAGCTCATCCAGAAGCACCCCGGCCGCACCAAGATCCCCCATTTCAAGCCGACCGTCGTCAAGAACGAGGCCGGCAAGAAGGCGATCTTCGGTGAGGACTCGGTGCCCTGGAAGCCGGTCATCGAGGCGTGCTACGCCGTCGGCGGGACCGAGTGGTTCGTCCTCGAGCAGGAGGCGTACCCGGACGGCAAGACCCCGATGGAGTGCGTCGAGCTCTCCCTGGCCGGCATGAAGAAGATGCTGGCGGCGATGGGCAAGAAATAGGCGTGCGGGCGGAGCGATCCCCACGGGCCCCGGCGTTTCGCCGGGGCCCGTTTTGTTCCCGGGAGGGACCATGGGCGGCAAACGGATCGTGGCCATCATGGGCAGCTACCGCCGGGAAGGGACCATCGCCTCCGCGGTGCGCGAGCTCCTCGCGGCTGCGGCCGAGGCGGGGGCGGAGACCGTCCCGATCGACCTCCTCGACCGGCGCGTCGAATTCTGCACGAACTGCCGCGCGTGCGCCCAGGCGCCGGGGCCGGCGCGAGGCCGGTGCGTCCACGACGACGACATGGTCGCGATCCTCGCGGAGGTGGAGCGCGCCGACGCCCTCGTGCTCGCCGCGCCCGTCAATCTCTACAACGTTACCGCCCTCAC
>CAYUME010000096.1:0-6941 GCA_964445475.1 uncultured Planctomycetia bacterium | reverse complement strand
GGCACTGGGGGCAGCCCGGCCCGAAGGCCCGCATCGCCTTCCCGACGAAGCCGGCCGTGCTCGTGACCTCGACGGCGATGCCGGCGCCGATGGGGCGCCTCTTCACCGGCGCGGTCCGCGCGCTCAAGGGGGCGGCCCGCTACCTCGGTGCGAGGCCGGTCGAGACGATCTTCATCGGCCTGGCCGCGCAACAGGAGCGGCAGCCGCTGCCGGCGAAGGTCGTGGCCCGGTGCCGGCGCGCGGGGCGGAAGCTGGCGGGAGGATGAGGGGGGAGGCATCGTGTCGAACGTATAGCGTGGAGCGTGGAGCGTCGGGCGTTCAGTATTGAAACCGCGATGCACGCCGATCAGTGCGGATCCGACGCTTGAAAACGGCGTGAATCTGCGTCCCTCGGCGGTTTCATCCTCTCGTGGATCGCGTTGCGTGTCAGGTGATGCCCCCCTTCCCCCCTCCCTACGGCACGAACC
This sequence comes from uncultured Planctomycetia bacterium, assembly GCA_964445475.1. GTDB lineage: Bacteria > Planctomycetota > MHYJ01 > CAYUME01 > CAYUME01 > CAYUME01. Next base: position 6,474 of record CAYUME010000096.1, on the reverse strand, counting down.
GCCCGCTCCGGTACTCGTCGATCAGTCCCCGGATGAGCGCCAGCGCGGACGGCGGGAATCTCCAGGTGTCCTCCGTCAGCAGCATCTCGAGCTGGGGGAGGATCTCGCTCTCTTTCACCTCCTCGCTCGTCCGCGACCGCTTCACGAACGACGCGGCCGTCGGGAATCGTTCGAAGAAGCGGTCCAGCCCCTTCGACTGGTAGTCCTGCCCGTAGAAGTGGAGCGAGCCGTTGGCCTCGCTGTAGGGGCCGACGAGGACCTCGCGGCCGGTCTTCTCCGCCAGGCGCGCGGCGAGGCGGGCCTGGAGGCTGGTGATCCCGATCAGGTTGTCGCCCCACGCCTTGTAGAGGTCCCGGCTCCGCCAGTGGGCGTGCATATTGAGGACCAGCCGTCCCCGTTCGTCCTCGATCGTCCGCAGCTGGATCTCCCCGAGGCAGGGCATGTCCGCCGCCATGAAGAGGTCGATCTCCGGGACGCGCGTGGTCGCGATCGCCCGGCGCGTGATCGGGTCCTTCGCGAGCTTCTCCAGCATCGCCTCGAGTTGGTCGACGGTCGTCCCGTCCGACCGCGGGTAGGCGGCGAGGCGCTGGTGGTAGCAGTACGGCCACTCGGTCGCCTCGAACTCCTCCCCCGCACGGACGCGCCGCAGCAGCTCCGCGTGGGGGACGACGAGGTGGTCCTTGGCGCCGAGGAATTCGGCGATGTACTTGCCGCGCTCACAGTAGCTGAGGGCCGGGTAGCGCGGCTGGCCGAAGGGCTCCGTGACCCGGATCGTGACCTTCGCGTCCCGGCCGGGCGGGTCGACGTACGTGCCGTCGGGGTTCTTCCGGTCGTACTGGGTCCGCAGGACGTGCCCGCCGAAGTGGACGGCCTTGAGGGCCCCGTAGTAGGCCTCCGGGATCGTTCGGGCCTCGACGAGAAAGGCGGGGAGATCGCCGGAGGGCGGGGCAGTCGGGTCGGTCATGGGGGCCTCGGATCAAGAGGGGATCGGGGCGCGATTGTATCACGCCTTCCGCTGACGACAAGACGCGAAAGGCGCGTGGAGCGTGCAGCGCCGAGAGGCGGTTCGCCTGTCCCGCCCGGGTACCGTCACGCGCGCCGGCGGCGGTACCCCCGCGGCGAGACGCCCGTCACCTGGCGGAAGACCCGCGAAAAATAATACGCGTCCTCGTACCCCACCCGGGCCGCCACCTCGCGGACGGCCATCGGCGTCGTGTCGAGCAGCCGGCAGGCCTCCTGGATCCGCAGGTGGATGTGGTACTCGAGGGGAGGCAGGCCCGTGCGGCACCGGAAGATCGCGGCGAAGTGCGGGACGGAGAGGCAGGCGTGGCGCGCCATCTCCGCCACCCGGAGCGGCCGGTCGACGCGCGCCGCCAGGAAGTCCAGCCATCCCGTGACGTCGTGCGGCTCCAGGGCGCGCGCCCGGGGCGCGTGGGCCGGGTTGTCGTAGACGAGGAGGCCGAGCAGGTGGCGGACGGCGTGGGAGAGGTAGACCAGGCGCTCCTCGGCGTAGCCGCGGCGGAGCGCTTCGTAGGCGTCGCGGAAGACGCGCACCATGCGGCGGCGCGTGGCGAATGCGACGGCCAGCCGCGCCGTCCCTTCCGGCAGCCGCCGCAGGTAGGCGGCGGCGTCGTCGCCGTCAAAGTGGACCCAGTGGATCGACCAGGGGCGGGGGGCGCCGGCCCCGTAGGCGTGGGGGGCGCCCTTGGGGACGAGGACCGCCTCGCCGCCCCGGACCGGCTCCCGGCGGCCGCGGACCTCGACCCAGCCGGTGCCGTCGACGCAGAGGAGAAGGATGTGCTGGCCCGCCCCGGCGGGTCGCTCCTTGTAGTGGTAGCGGGCGCGGGGGTACCAGCCGATGTCGGTGACGTGGAGGGGGCGGACGAGGAGGTGGCGGGCCGCCCGGGCGAGGAGCGGGCGCGGGATGACGTGCATCACCTGCCCGGCAAACCCCTCGGCCTTGGCCGGCCCGGGCGTCTCGCCCCGTACCTGTTTCATGTTGCGCGCGTCCTGCGCCGGTTCCCGCGCCATTAAATCGTCCATCTTTATCCGCGTCCAGTCTATTGCCGTCCCCGCCGGCGGAGGGCATAATCCCGGTGGCAGTCCACCGGGGGGAGGACTCCATGCCGCAACCGGCCGAGGGCGTCTCGCTGCATGCTGCCGACCTCGCCGTCTTCTTCGCCTTCTTCGCCCTCGTCGTCGGCGTCAGCCTCTGGAAGAGCCGCCGGGGGAAGGGGAGCGAGGACTACTTCCTCGCCGGGCGCGGGCTCCCCTGGTGGATCATCGGAATCTCCATCGTCGCCGCCAACATCTCGACCGAGCAGTTCGTCGGCATGGCCGGGCAGGGGGCGGGCGACATCGGGCTGGCGGTCACCAACTGGCAGCTCGCCGGCACCGTGGGGATCGTCGTCATCGCCTTCACCCTCCTCCCGCGCTTCCTCCGGGCCGGCATCTACACGATGCCCGAGTTCCTCGAGTACCGGTACAACGTCGCGGCGCGTTCGGTCATGGCGCTCATCACGGTGGCGATCTACGTGCTCGTCCTGCTCGCCGCCGTCCTTTACTCCGGCGCCCTGACCCTGCGGAAGCTCTTCGACCTGCCCCTGGTGCAGGGCGTCTGGCTCATCGGGGCGATCGCGACGCTCTACACCCTGTGGGGCGGCCTCAAGGCGGTGGCGTGGGCGGACCTGTTCCAGGGCACCGCGTTGCTGCTGGGCGGCCTCCTCCTCTTCGCCCTGGGCCTCCACGCCTGCGGGGGGTGGGAGGCCTTCGCGGCGAAGAACGAGGCCCGGCTTCACATGATCCGCCCGGCTTCCGATGCCGGCCTGCCGTGGACCGGTGTCCTCTTCGGGATGTGGATCGTCATGATCTACTACTGCGGCCTGAACCAGTTCATCGTTCAGCGCAACCTCGCGGCCAAGACGCTGCGGGACGGCCAGCTGGGGGTCATCTTCGCGGGCGGCCTCTGGCTCCTCGTCCCCTTCGCCGTCGTGATGCCGGGCATCATGGCCGTCCAGCTCTACGGCGACACGCTGGGCAGTGCGGACGAGGCCTTCCCGACGCTGCTCCGGCGCCTGACCCCGACGGGCCTGCGCGGCTTCATGTTCGCCGCCATCGCCGGCGCCGTCGTCAGCTCGCTCGCCTCGATGCTCAACTCCGCGTCCACCATCTTCACCATGGACGTCTACCACCGGCTGATCGACCGGGGCGCCTCTCCGGAGCGCCTGGTCCGGCTGGGGCGGATCCTGACGCTTGCGTTCGTGGCGATCGGCTGTTTCATGGCGCCGCTGCTGGACAACCCGGATTTCGGCGGGGTCTTCAACTACATCCAGCAGTTCCAGGGCTACATCTGGCCGGGCGTCGTGGCGGCGTTCCTGTTCGGGATCGTCGTCCCGCGCGCGCCCGCCGCCGCAGGCGTCGTCGCCCTCGCCCTCGGACCCGTCCTCTACGGGCTCTTCCAGCGGCTCACGACGATCCACTTCCTCCTCCAGGTGCTCCTGGCGTTCGGGATCCTGTGCGCCGTCCTCGGCGCCATGACCGCGATCGCCCCGCTGAAGGCGCCCCGGACGCTCCCGGAGCGCCCCGCGATGTGCGTCCCCACGGAGCCCGTCGTGAAGTGGGCCGGCGCCGCCGTCCTCGCCGCGGTCGTCCTGTTCTACATCCTCTTCTGGTAGGCGGTCCGGGACAAGCCGAGGATGTAAAGGACACGGAGACAGGAGTCTCTCGCAAAGCCGCCAAGCCCGCCAAGAACAGCCTCCCTGTTGTCCGTTGCGTGCTGGGTGGCTTGGCGAGAGGCGTCCCGGTTCGTTGTCGTCAGGCCTTGGAGCTGCCGTCATGACCTCGCGCGAGCGCATCCGCACGGCCCTGGAGCACCGCGAGCCCGACCGGCTCCCCGTCGATTTCGGCGGGGGCATGCAGACCGGCATGGCAGCGAGCGTCGTCTCCCGCCTCCGCCAGGCGCTCGGCCTCGACCGGCCCGGGACGCCCGTCAAGGTGATCGAGCCCTACCAGATGCTCGGCGAGGTCGCCCCCGACCTCCAGGGCGCCCTCGGCCTCGATGCCGTCTCGCTCGCCGGCACCGGCACCATGTTCGGGTTTCCGCTCGCGGACTGGAAGGCGTGGCGGATGCCCGACGGCACGCCGGTCCTCGTTCCGGGCGGGTTCAACACCGATCCCGAGCCGAACGGCGACCTCCTCCAGTTCCCGGAGGGCGACCGGTCCTGCGCCCCCTGCGCCCGGATGCCGGCCGGCGGCCACTTCTTCGACGCGATCGTCCGGCAGGACCCGGTCGACGACGCTACCCTGCGCGTCGAGGACAACCTCGAGGAGTTCGGGCCGGTCGGCGACGCCGAGCTGGCCCGCTATGCCCGCGAGGCGGAGCGGCTGCGCGCCACGGGCCGCGCCGTCTTCGCCACCTTCGGCGGCCTCACCTTCGGCGACATCGCCCTCGTCCCCGCGACGTGGCTCCGGCACCCGAAAGGGATCCGCGACATCGAGGAGTGGTATGTCAGCACCGTCACCCGGACGGACCACATCCAGGCGATCTTCGACCGGCAGGCCGCGATCGCCGTCGAGAACCTCGCGCGGCTCCATGCCGCTGTCGGGGACCGGATCGACGTCATCCAGACCAACGGGACCGACTTCGGCACGCAGCGGGGTCCTTTCTGCTCCGTGGCCGCCTACCGCGACCTCTACCTCCCCTACCAGAAGCGCGTGAACGGCTGGATCCACGCGAACACCTCCTGGAAGACCTTCATGCACTGCTGCGGCGGGGTCGAGCCGCTGATCCCGTCGATCGTCGAGGCGGAGTTCGACATCCTCAACCCCGTCCAGTGCTCCGCCGCCGGCATGGACGCGGCGACGCTCAAGCGGGAATACGGCGGGCGGATCGTCTTCTGGGGCGGGGGCGTCGACACGCAGCGGACGCTCCCCTTCGGCACGCCCGACCAGGTGCGCGAGGAGGTGAAGGGGCGGATCGAGACGTTCGCCGAGGGGGGCGGCTACGTCTTCTGCACGATCCACAACGTCGTGGCCAACACGCCCCTCGAGAACCTGCTGGCGATGTTCGAGACCGTGAAGCGATACCGGTGAACAGCCGCGAACAGAAGGAGGGACCGGTCATGGTGGCGATCCGGAATCGGGGGGCGGGGGTCGTGCGGGCGCTGCTGGCGGCGCTGCTCTTCTGGGGCGTGTGGCCGTCGGCCGCCCGGGCCGCCGAGGCGGACGCCGCGGCCGGCGGGACCGTCTGGCTGGCCGAGCTCGACCTGGCGCAGATGTCGGCCGGCTGGGGCGTGCCGCGGGCCGACCGGTCGATCCAGGAGAAGCCGCTGACCCTCGCCGGCCGGCGCTTCGAGCGCGGCGTCGGCACCCATGCCGAAAGCGAGCTGACGGTCGACCTGAAGGGGAAGGGCCGGTCCTTCCGCGCCGTCGTCGGCGTCGACGACGAGGTGGGCGGGGCCCGCGGCACCGTGGTCTTCCGCGTGATCGGCGACGGGAAGGAGCTCTGGACGAGCGGCGTGATGAAGGCGGGCGACCCGCCGAAGGAGGTCCGCGTCGACCTGGCCGGCGTCGCGCTCCTGCGGCTCGACGCCGGCGCGGCGGACGACGGCATCGACTTCGACCATGCGGACTGGGCGGACGCCCGGTTCGAGATGGAGCCGGGCGCGAAGCCGGCGGCGACAGTCCCCCCGCCGCCCCCGCGCGAGGAGCCGGTGCTGCTCACCCCGCCGCCGCCCCGCGAGCCGCGCATCAACGGGCCCGCCGTCTACGGCTGCCGCCCCGGCAAGCCCTTTCTCTACCGCATCCCCGCCACCGGAGACCGGCCGATGACCTTCGGGGTTGACGGCCTCCCCGGCTCGATCCACCTGGATGTCGAGACCGGCATCCTCACCGGCGCGGCCCCGCAGGAGCCCGGCCGGTACGAGGTCCGGCTGCGGGCGAAGAACGGGCTCGGCGCCGCGGAGCGCCCCTTCGCGATCGTCGTCGGCGACACGCTGGCCCTCACCCCCCCCATGGGATGGAACGACTGGTACACCTTCTACGACCGGCCCACCGATGCTCTCATGCGCCAGGCGGCCGACATCCTCGTCGCCTCCGGCATGGCCGACCACGGCTACCAGTACGTCAACATCGACGACTGCTGGATGAACCGGCCGAAGTCGCAGGACCCGGGCCTGAGCGGGCCGGCGCGCGACGCGGAGGGCCGGATCCACGCCAACGGGCGGTTCCCCGACATGAAGGCGATGACGGACTACATCCACAGCAAGGGGTTGAAGGCCGGCGTCTACAGTTCGCCCGGGGTCAAGACCTGCCAGGAATGGGCCGGCTCCTACGGCCACGAATGCGCCGACGCCGACCAATATGCGAAATGGGGATTCGACCTGCTGAAGTATGACCTGTGCAGCGGCGGTGCGTTTCTCAAGCGGATCAAGCGCAGCGTGCCCGATTACCGGAATATGGATCTTTGGGCGCCCA
>CAYUME010000095.1:6068-11040 GCA_964445475.1 uncultured Planctomycetia bacterium | reverse complement strand
GGCCGACGTCGCTGAACATCACCGCCATCGGCTGGAGCTTCCGGACGGTGCCCCAGAAGAGGTCGAAGTCGTAGACCTGCTTCGTCCCGTTGGGCCCCTCGCCGCAGGCGCCGTCGAACCAGACCTCCGCGACGGGCCCGTAGTCCGTCAGGATCTCGGTCAGCTGGTTGACATAGTGCGCGTTGTACTTCGGCGAGTCGCCGTAGGTCGGCTCGTGGCGGTCCCAGGGAGAGAGGTAGAGGCCCAGGTCGAGCTTCGCGGCGCGGCAGGCGGCGGCCAGTTCCCGGATGACGTCGCCCGTGCCGCCCTTCCACGGGCTGTTCTGGACCGAGTGCGGGGTGTGGCGGCTCGGCCAGAGGCAGAAGCCGTCGTGGTGCTTCGCGGTCAGGATGATCGTCTTCATGCCGGCGGCCTTGCAGGCGCGGGCCCACTGCCGGCAGTCGAGCTCGGTCGGGTTGAAGATCGCCGGGTCCTCCTTCCCCTCCCCCCACTCGCGGTCGGTGAAGGTGTTGACGCCGAAGTGGGCGAAGGCGACCAGCTCCTTCTCCTGCCACGCCATCTGGCGGTCGGTGGGGACGGGCAGGACCGGGGCGGGCGGCGTCACGTCGGTCGCGGGAGCCCCGCCGGCCTGCGGCCGCGTCCCCCCGCAGGCGGCCAGGAGGAGGACGGCGGAGACGACGTTGGCGCGTCGGCGGAGCGTCATGGGAGCATCCCTCCAGGATGGTGAGCGCCCAGTCTCCCCTCCGTTGCCGGATGGGGCACGAGGGGCGGGTCGCCCGAACCGGAACAGCGCCCCGTCCAGGGGCGCGACGCGAGGCCCTCCGTTCATCGCCGTGCGCACACCCCCTCGCCCCCCTCCCCGTTCCTCTGCTATGATCACGAGATTCCGATCCGAATCCACGAAAACGGGTGAGGGATCCCAGGAACTCCGCGTTTCACCGGCTCCCGTCAAGGATCCGCGCCATGCCGACCCGACCCGCCCTCGCCCTGCCGCTCGCCCTCGTCCTCCTCTCCGCCGCCGGCGCCCCGGCCGCCGACCGCCTCGTCTGCAAGTCCCCCCGCGGCGCGGAGTTCACCGTCACCGCCGACGGCCTCTCCTCGATCCGCGTCGGCGGCCGCGAACTGGCGTCGGGCGGCTGGTCCGCCTGTAACGCCGAGGGGTGGTTCAAGGACTGCGGCTCCCGCAAGGTGAAGGCCGAGAAGGTCCAGGAGAAGGCGATCGAGGTCCTCGGCGCCGACCGCGCCCGCGTCCGGCACGTCAAGGACGAGATCGTCTGCACGGTCGAATACGCCTTCGCCGGCGAGGACGCCACCCTCTCCGCGCGGGTCGAGAACGGGAATCCCGAGGAGCCGCTCCAGGCCGTCGGCTTCTCCGGCCTCACCTTCACGTTCGACCGCCCGCCGGAGGGCCTGATGTACGTCCAGCACGTCTCCTATTTCCAGGCCCACGGCGTCGGCCTCTGCCACCCCGGCCACTGGGCGCGGATCGGCGGGAGCTGGGCGACCGATGGCACGGCCGGCGTCGGGACCTCGCCCGGGCGGACGGGCCTGGCGCGGACGCTCACGCTGTGGGACTACGCGGACTGGAACCCGGACAAGCGGGAGAAGCTGCCGTCGCGCCGGCTGCTCTATTTCGCCATCGGCGAGGTCCCCCCGCGCGGCGCGCGCACCTTCGAGTTCCGCCTGCGCGTCAGCCCCACGCGCGACTGGAAGCACCTCCTCGCCCCCTACCGCGACCACTTCCGGGCGACCTTCGGCGACGTCCGATACACCGCCGACGACCGCTGGATCGCCACCGACTACCTCAACCACAGCCAGCAGGCGGTCGGCCCCCAAAACCCCTACGGATTCCACGGCGGCCACCGGCGGATCGACACGCCCGACGGCGCGAAGCTCTTTTGCGACACGCTCCTCCCCGGCCTCAGGGAAGGCAACGGCCAGGGCGTCATCGTCTGGGGCCAGGGCGGCGACGACCCCCGCGGCTGCATGTACCGTCCCGATTTCGACTGCCTCCCCCCCGAGGTCGAGGCGAACTGGCCGGCGATCGCGAAGGCCTTCAAGGACGCGGGCCTCAAGCTCGGCGTCACCACCCGGCCGCGCGACCTGTGCGTGCGGAAGGACTGGAAGCAGGATCTCACGATCGACATCAACCCCGACGACCCCGGCCACCGGGCGATGATCTGGAACCGGTTCAAGATCATGATCGACAGGGGCTGCTCGCTCTTCTACCTCGACAGCTTCGGCAGCTCCTTCGAGGACGTGAAGCTGATGCGGTTCCTGCGGGAGCGGCTGGGGCCGGACGTGCTGACGTACTGCGAGCACCAATGCGACGCGATCTTCCCGTACTCGGGCGGCTACTCGGAGTGCACGCTGGACGCGGAAGACCCGAAGAAGGACCCGTCCTACCACATCTGGTCGGGGCTGGACAACTGGGAGGTCTACCGGTGGCTGGCGCCGGGCGCGCAGCTCGCCTCGCGGCTCTACCAGATCAAGGGGACGCCGGGCGCGAAGACGGAGCAGGCGGACCGGTTCTTCATGCGAAACGGGGTGATCCCCCTCGTCCCGGTCAACGACGTCAAGGCGCGGGTGCCGGACCTGAAGAAGTCCGGAGCGGAGTACCTCGACGCGAAGGGCCGCTGGAAGCGGCCGTGAGACGGGAGAGGCCCGTCCCCCCCGGCACGCTCTCCGCCCGACGCTCAACGCGCCACGCCTTTCCCCTCGACCGCCTTCTCCGGCTCGATCCGGACAACGTCGTTCCGCTCCCACCCGTCCTCCACGGGCCCGACGGACCGGATCCGGCAGCCGCGCACGTTCCGCTCCAGGACGAGGGTCGCCGTCGTGTAGTTGGTCACGGTGCTGCCCGTCAATCCCTGCCGCCCGCCGCAGACCAGCCGGTTGGCCTCGCGCGGCAGCGGGCGGGTGGTCCCGTCGTGCAGGACGAACGTGCACCGCTCGCCGCAGATCGTCCCCAGGCTCGTCCGCTCCGTCGGCTGGACCCCCGGGGCGGGGCTGAGGACCGTCACTTCGTAGAAGGCGTCCTTCGGCACCGGCCCCCGCGTCAGGTTGAAGAGGGGGCTGTAGGCGACGTCGCCCCGGCAGTCCTTCATCACGACCTTCCCCCGGTCGCCGGCGCTGAGGTCGTAGCTGAAGTCGCCGGCCTCCAGCACGGTGACCTTTTCCAGGGTCACATCGCCGACGCAGAGCAGCTGGAAGCATCCGCGCATCCGCTCCACGGTCGTGTCGACCACCGTGATGTCCTTGACCTCGTCGTACGACCGCACGCCGTCCTCGGTCAGCGGGATCATCTGGCCGCGCGGGATGGGGCGCTGGCCGCGGTACATGATCTGGAAGTCGTACTCCCTGGCCCGGCCGGTGGTCTCCAGGAAGATGTCGCTGGTCGGGCGCAGCGTGCCGCTGAAGAGGCACCGCTCGATCCGGACGCCTTCCGCCTTGTGGAAGTGGACGCAGTGCCCGAACGACTGCTGGTAGACCCGGCAGCCGACGAGCCGGGTGTTGCGGGCGTTCTGGATCGACAGGAAGGAGTGCTTGTTGAGCGGGCCGAAGTTGGGGCCGCCCTTGCCGTAGTAGTCGGTGTAGCCGTACGGCACGGAGCCGCGGATGACGAAGGTGCAGTCCAGGAAGGTGGTGTTGTCGTTGCAGACCTCGAACTCGTTCTCGGTCGCCCGGTACCGGGGATACGGCAGGTCGGTGACGTTCCGGAAATAGCCGCCTTCGAAGGTGTTGCCGGCCCCGTTGACGTGCCAGGTGTCGGCGACGTGCGCCTTCCCGGAGAGCCGGCCCTGGACGGAGACCGGCGTCTCGAAGACGGCGCCGCGCAGGTCGAAATGGTTGTTCGAGCCGCTGACGTCGAAGAGGTGCTCCTGCTCGCTCACCGGGACCGACCCGTCCGGGCCGGGCTTTTCGCGCAACAGGGGGACCGACCGGGGCGGATCGGCCGACGCGGCGCGGTAGACGCCCGGTTTCATGAGGATCTTCTGCCCGTCCTTCTTGATCGCGGCCCGGAACGCGTCCAGCGTCTCGACCAGCGTGAATCCCGGTCGGATCTCGAACGTCTTCGGGACCGGCGGCGGCTCCGGGGGCGTCTTCGCGATCGCCCGCATCGGCGGGTTCTCCGCCAGCTGCAGCCCGAGGTCCTTCTCCGCTTCCGCGGACGCGGCCGGCAGGGCCAGCCGACAGATTCCCGCAAGCGCCAGCTCGGCACGGCATCCGATCTGCATCGCGCGTCCCCCCTGTGATCGCGGAAGCGCTTCCGGACCTGCCCGGCCGGAAGCCCTCCGCAAGCCCGGAAGAAGGATTCCAGACGCCTGGAGTGGCTAACGCGTCACGTATAATAAGTGAGCGTCGCCGCGTCAAGCAGACCCCGAATAGCAGGCCGCCATCCGCGTGTTCCGCGTGATCCGCGGGCCGCCTTCCGCTCGATCCGCGTGTTCCGCGGGCTGTACTTGCCCCCCCGCCCCTCCCGCGCTACACTCCACGCGCCGCGCTCCACGCGCGCACAAGGGACCGTAGCTCAACGGTAGAGCAGAGGACTCATAATCCTTTGGTTCCGGGTTCAAATCCCGGCGGTCCCACGTTTAAAGGGGTTTTGGCGGACCTGTCTCCAAACCTGTCCCCGCCACGGCCCTCTTAAGACCGCCGACCGCACCCCCCAAAGGATGCTGAGAACGTGTTGCATGGGGTCTCTGGTTGGATGGCCTCCCCTCCCCCGCGAGAGGGGGGCCGCCTGCCGGGAGGCGCCCCATGCGCAAGCCGACCACCCGCTGCCCTGTCGTCCAAGGCCTGACCATCTACCTCCGCTACCGGACCTGGTGGGCCGACATCCGCCGGGACAGGGTTCGCGCCCAGCGGAACCTGAGAACCGGCGACCAGCGGGAAGCCGTCCGGCGCGCCTTGGACATCGTCCAGGGCACGGATTCCATCCGGGCCGTCCGCTGGGAGGAGGCCCGCATCG
>CAYUME010000095.1:0-6058 GCA_964445475.1 uncultured Planctomycetia bacterium | reverse complement strand
GAAGAATTTGAATCGTCGAAGAAATTCGCCGGCGTCCTGCGCTCCCACGGCTTCGGCGTCGAGCAGCCCTACGCCGGCATGGAGACGGCGTTCAAGGCCCTGAAGCCCGGGCGTGTCGAGCGGCCCCGCATCGCCTACCTGGCCGAACACTCCCCCCTCTACCACGCCCCCCGGACGAAGGCCAAGGCGGCCGGCGTGCTGGGCGAGTTCGCGCTATTCATGGAGCGGGGCGCACCCCACCAGGCCCTCGCCCTCGATGCCGTCACCCGCGCCCGCATCGAAGGCTGGCTTCGCGACCTCGCCCCCCGCCAGTCCCCCGCCACCTGCAACTGCAAGCTCCGCACCCTCCGCGCCTTCCTCCGCTGGACGGTGGGCCGCGGCTGGCTCCCCGCCGATCCCTCCGCCGGCATACGGCGACTGCGCGAGACCCGGCGGGACGACAAGGAGTTGACAGCAGACGAGGTGGGCCGCCTCCTCAAGGCGGCGGAGGCGTCGGGGGACGAGCTCGTTCGGGACATCTTCCGCCTTGCCCTCAACACCGGCGTCCGCCCCGGCGAAGCAACGAACCTGCGGGTCAAGGACGCGGATCTCGAGGGAGGAATCCTCTTCCTCCGGAATCACCCCACCCACCTGCTCAAGGACCGGGCCGACCGGCGGGTGAAGATGAACGACATCGCCCTTGAGATCCTCCGACGGAGGCGCCTGGCGGCGGGGCCGGATCTGGAATCGCTCCTCTTCCCGTCGAAGCGGGGGACGGTACTGGACCTCTCGAACATCTCCCACCGATTCAAGCAGATCGCCCTCCGGGCCGGGGTGCCCCGGGCGACGCTCTACCACGCCCGCCACACGTTCGCGAGTTTCGCGGCGGTCTACCTGTCCCAGTCCGTCCTGCAGGAGATCATGGGCCACAGCGACCCCGCGCTCACGGCCCGGCACTACATCCACGCGGCCGCCGCCAAGGCCCCGCCGCCTCCGGTGGTGGGAGCGTAAGGGGCCGGTCAGGTAATCGACTCGCCCCGATCCTCGCGGTCGATGATCTCGTCGATGACGCTGGGGGCAACCCCTTGGTGCGGGCGATCCTCGCCGCGAGGCGCTTCAGGGCCCCGGTTCCCGGAGACAGGCACGCCCGCCCGCAGGCGGCCCCTCTCGCTGTTCCAGCCGCACCAGCGCAGGTCGAACTTCGCCTCGTGAATGCCGCAGGGCTCAAAGAGGGCCCGCACGAACTCGGCGGGGCTGGTCTCGCCCCGCATCAGCCAACGGATGGCCTTGCGCGCATCCCGGTCCCCCTCCACGCTTCGCTTGCGCCGTTCTGCGACCTTGCCGGTCCTTGGCAATTTCGAGGGCGACGCGGCCAGAATATAGGTCACGGAGCAGGCACCGAATTGCTTCAGGACACCGTGGAACGCCGCGCCTGCTGCGATGCGCCAGAACAGGCGGTTCAGCCCCCGGCACAGGACCGGAACCGTGGTCCACTGGTTCGGTCGCCCCTTCGTCGGGGCCCGCACGGACTTGCGCGCTAGGTCGGATGGCAAAAAGGCGTCAAATCCTCCAGCGGCATGTCCGAGCAGGTTCTCCGTCTGCTTTACAGACAATCCGTCTCTCTTGGCCGCCTTGTGAGCCAGATCCGTAAACAGCTCGTGCGCACGGGAAATGGCGCTGGCCGGGCTGCAGATCGGGCAGCGGGGGAAAGCGGGGTCGTTCGGCTCCGTTTTGACGCAGAGCCGCCCCCTCTTGATGACCAGATGATCGATCTGCCCCCTCATCTTCATAACAGTAGTTTACCCTCACTGTCCCGTATGGCAAGGCCCCCCGCCTCAAAGTCCCCCTGCGCCCGATTTGTCCCGTGATTGTATGGCCCTGAAGTTGTTGCATGAACCTGTAGGGTGTCCGTGACACTGGAGGGCTCCACATGAAGTTCCATTCACCCAGCGAGACGGGCGAGATTCTGCATCTTTCCGCCAACCAGGTACGCAAGCTGATCCTCGCCGGCCGCCTCAGGGCGATCGACGTCGGGACGGGGGGGCGGCACCACTGGCGGATACCGGAATCGGCGCTGGATGAATTCAGCCGAGGAAAGGGAAACGAGCCACACGACGGCTTGCTGGACGACGAGCCTTCGGCCCCCAAGTGATCCGAAAGCCCAATAACACATGGGATTGCATCGCCTTGGAGGCGCTCATGCAAAGTGAAACCGGCTGTGATCACAAGAATGCGATCCACGCCACGAGTGTCGGCCGGCGCCGGGGGCGCCCTTCAGTGCCAATCGATATGAATCAACTCAGGCTCCTTAGAAAGCAGAACCTCTCGGTTCGTGTGATCGGTCGGTTGATGGGAATATCGAAGAGTGGCATCGGGGCGGCCCTCCGACGGCTCTCTGAAACGAACGGGACTGCGTCCAATAAACCCGAGGATCCATCCTGATCGGAGCGTCCGACATGGGAGACCCGCCGGCCAAACCGACGCGCGTGGCGGTCTACGCGAGGGTGTCCACCAGCGACAAGGGGCAGGACCCCGAAAACCAGCTGGCGCAGCTCCGGGAGCACTGCCGGCAACAGGGGTGGACTTGGACGGAGTATATCGACCGCGAGAGCGGGACCCGGGCCGACCGGCCCGAGTTCAACCGCCTGCTGGCCGACGCCGAGGCCGGCAGGCTGGATCTCGTGCTGTGCTGGAAATTGGACCGATTCACCCGCGCGCCGATGAAGGAAGCCTTGGGCTTCCTCCAGCGGCTGGACAAGGCCGGGGTGCGGTTCAAGTCGTTCACCGAGCCGTTCCTGAGCGAGGACGTGCGCCTATCCGACCTCCTGCTCGGCCTCTTCAGCTGGATGGCCAACCAGGAGGTGGTCCGAATGCGGGAGCGCATCAAGGCGGGATTGGATCGTGCCAAGGCCAACGGCAAGGTCCTTGGCCGCCGCCCCAAGCACGGCGACCGTGCCGCCGAGGTCCGGGCACGCATCCTGAAGCTTCGGGCCGAGGGACGTTCCCTCCGCGACATTTCCGCGGCCGTGGGCCTCAGCCGCTCCCGCGTCTCCCAGATCCTCAAGGCCGCCCAGCCCCCCATCGCCCCCCTCCCCGATCCCAAGCCCCACCCGACCATGCCTGGTTTTTTTACGGCTTGACTGTCCAGTAATCAGATCCCTCCTCGCCCCCTCCCGCGCACCGCATTTTCCGCAATTTTATCGGTGTTCAGCATACATCTCTCTCTTCAACTTTCGCCGCTTTCCGGGACGGTCATTGTGTCGATGAGCAGCTCTATTCTCTAGAGGGGGCCTTCCATGAAGGAAGAGTACTCGCGGGAGACGTGGCGGCGCGACGATGGAGTGAAGGCCTGTGCCTTATGCTGCAAAGCCATCGACGCAGGATGGCGCTGCAGGAGCTGCTGGAGCCTCTTCTGCGATCCCTGCACGAAAGGCGGGAAGTCCTCCGGGGGAGGAGTGGCCCTTCGTTGGGTCGCGGGGATTTGCACGTACGGCTTGTCGGAGGCCGCCCGGGCGACATACAGGAAGGTGAACCAGAAATGCCCCAAGTGCGGCAGCGGCGACCTGGTCAGCATCTGAACGCCTCCACGCCACCCCGTTATTCGCTGGTGAAGGCAGGCCGCGCCAATCTCGGCAGGAAGCCCCATGCACTTCGGAAATCGAGACCGCGTGACCTCCGATGACACCGGCCGCCTCCATAATCGGGAAGTACAATCCCCGAAATAGGACGGAGAACCCTATGCACAAGAGCGCAAACGGCCCGACCCGGCGCGAGGTCCTGGCGGCTGGCGCGGCGGGGGCAGCGGCGGGGCTCGTCTGCGGCCCCTTGGCCGGGGCTGCCCCCCCCACCACGTCCAGTTTCTATGGCGAATTCGTCCACCTCTCCGTCCACTCCGACAACAGCCTCAACGACGGCCTGTGCCGCATCGACGACCTCTGCCACACCGTGCGGGAGAAGGGCATGCGGGCCGTGGCCCTGACCGACCACGGCAGCCTCTCCGGGGCCGTCGAATTCTACCTGACGGCCCTCCGGAATGGCGTCAAGCCGATCACCGGGTGCGAGGTCTACGTGGCCGCCGGGTCGCGATTCGAGCGCCCCCAAGACGACGTGCGCCACCACCTCACCCTCCTGGCCCACCACGAAGACGGCTACTGGAATCTCGTGCGGCTCGTCCGCGCCGCGGGGCTTGAAGGGCTCCACCGCGTCCCGCGCGTGGACAAGGACCTCCTCGCCCGCCACGCGAAGGGCCTCACCGTCCTGACGGGCTGCGCTTCCGGCGAGCTGGCCGAACTGGCCCTGCAGGGGCGGTACGCCGAGGCGGAAGCCCTCTGCGACTGGTACGTCCAGGTCTACGGCCGCCCGCACGTCTTCGTCGAGGTCCAGCGGCACGGCCTGGAAGACGAGGAGATCCTCGTCCGCCGGCTGGCCGGCCTGGCCCGGCGCGCGGGCCTGCCGCTGGTGGCCACGAACAACGTCCACTACCTGGACCGCGAGGACGCCGGGGCGCACGACGTCCTGCGGTGCATCGGCGCCGGCAAGCGGCTCGACGAGCCCGGCCGGCCCGTCCGCGGGAGCGACCAGCTCTATCTGAAGACCCCCGCGGAGATGGTCCGGCTCTTTCGTGATCTCCCGGAGGCTGTCCGCAGCACGCTGGCGGTGGCGGAGCGGTGCACGTGCAATATCCAGCTCGGCAAGAGGCACCTGCCGGAGTTCGTCCCGCCCGACGGCAAGTCCGCGCCCGACTACCTCCGGGAGCTGGCCGAGGCGGGCCTGCGACGGCGGTACGGGGATCCCGGCCGGGAGGCGCGCGAGCATCTCGATCACGAGTTGCACGTCCTCGGGAAACTGGGCCTGACGGGCTACGTCCTCTACCTGTGGGACCTCGTCCGGTTCGCCCAGGAAGAAGGGATCCCCGCCGGGCCCGCCGAGGGCGCCTGCGGCGGCAGCCTCACGATCTACGCGCTCGGCCTCACGGGAGTCGACCCCCTCCGCCACGGCCTTCTCTTCGAGCGGTCCTTCTCGTGCTCCCGCCCGGAGATCCCCCCGCTGGGCCTCTTTTTCGGCCACGAGCGGGTGGACGAGATCGCCGCGTACGCGAGGGCCGCCTACGGGAGCGACCGCGTCGCCCGGGTCGCCGCGTTCCGGCGGATGTCGGCGCGCGAGGCGATCCGCCAGGCGGGACGCGCGCTCGGCATGGACGAGGCCGCCGTCGTCCGGCTGGCCGGGAAGGTGCCGCGCCGGCCCCCGGTCGCGCAGCCGGCCGGTGCCCTCCGGCCCCTGCACGTCCGCGTGCCCCTTCTGGGATTGGGGGAGGAGGCGGCCCGGGACCCGCGCGTAGCCCGCCTGCTCGACATCGCCTCCCGCATCGAGGGCGCCCGCCAGGGCCTCGCCCCGGAGCCCATCGGCCTGGTCGTGACCGATCGCCCCCTCGCGGACTGCTGTCCCCACGACGCGGTCGGACCGGACAACCTGCTGCCGTACGATGCGGACACCCTGGCCAGCCTCGGGCTCGCGAGGACAGAGCTGCTCGGGATCGAGGCCCTGACGCTGGCCGACGGCGCCCTCCGCCGGGTCGCGCAGCGCCTGGGCGTGCGCATGGATCTCGACGCGATCCCGCTCGACGACGCGACGACGTACCGGTTTCTCTGTCACGGCCCGGCGAGGGATAGCTACCTGTTCGATGCGGAGGGGATGTCCGACCTCCTCATGCGGATCCGGCCCGACTGCTTCGAAGACCTGATCGCCGCCGTGTCCATATTCCATCGGCCGGGAGAGACCGGCGTGGCGGCCCGCTACATCGAGGGCAAGCGGGGCCGCAAGGCGGCGAGCCATCCCGCGCTCGAGCCCTTCCTGCGGGAGACGCACGGGGTGCTGCTGTACCAGGAGCAGTGCATGCAGATCGCCCAGGGGGTCGCCGGCCTCTCGCTGGTCGAGGCCAACGTCATGCGGAGGGTGCTGGAGAAGCCGATGCCGGAGATCGCGCAGTGGTATCGGGAGATGTTCGTCGGCGGCGCGGCCCGGAACGGGGTCGCCCGGGACGCGTCCGGCGAGATCTTCGACTGGCTCCATCATGCCGCGC
>CAYUME010000094.1:0-11069 GCA_964445475.1 uncultured Planctomycetia bacterium | reverse complement strand
TTTGATAAACAAGGGGGTGCGCGTCGCGGGACGGCGCTCCAGCGGGGCCCGGCGGCCGCTGTCGTTCGGGGATCGGGCCGCATGGAGGCCTATCGCGCCCCGCCCCTGTTCGCCCGGATGAAGCCCAGGATCGCCCGCCGCGCCGGGTCGTCTGCGTCGGCGATCCGATCGGCGACGCTCCCGTGGTCCCGGTCGGCGACGCACATTCCGGTGACGCGCGCGTTGCCGGCGCCCTTCAGGATCGCGACCAGGTAGGCGTTCTCCTCCGCGCGTGCCGCCATGTCCTTGTCCGCCCAGATCACCAGCATCGGCGGCGTCTCCTTCCGCGACCACCGTACGGGGGCGGCCTCGTCGGCGGTCACCTCGAACCGGCCGAGGCCGCGCTCGGCGCGCACGGTGTTGTGCGTCATCGTCTGGCCGCTTACCGGGACCAGGCCCGCGATCGCCGTCCCGGGCACGCCGAGCTCCCTCAGGTACCGCGGATCGAGCCCCACCATCAGCGTCAGGTAGCCGCCCGCCGAGTGGCCGCCGACAAAGAGGCGGTTCGCATCCCCGCCGTGCTTCGCGATATGGGCGTGCGCCCAGGCCACGGCCGCCGCCGCGTCACGGATGTAGGCCGGGTACGGGGCCTTCGGGCTGAGCCGGTAGTTGGGCACCACCACGCCCAGCCCCTCAGCCGCCAGGCCGGCCGCGACCTTCCGGGTGTTCGGGCCGTCCTTGCTGCCGCCGGTCAGCCCGCCGCCGTGGAACCAGACCAGCGTCGCGAAGCCCTTCCGGTCCGCCGGCAGGTAGACGTCGAGCACGCAGCGCTGCTTCTCGTAATCGTCGAGCGACTCGCCGGTCTTGTAAGGGACGTTCGCGAGGGTGGGACCGCCGGCTGCCTCCCCGGCCGCCGCGGGGCCGCACGCCAGGACCAGCAGCGGGAGCGCGCGCCGGAGCATCGTGAGCATGTCAGGGATCCCTCCGGTTGGACTCTTTCATCGGCCGTCCAGCACCAGCACCCAGTCCCCCTCGTCCGGCCGCGGAGGGAGCAGACACGATCCGCCGGCGGCGTCAACGGGCGCGGCGAGCTTCGCGCGCCGCCCCGTGCGGGGGTCGAACCACGTCGCCGCGTAGCGCCCCGCGCCGCGCTCCGCGACCAGCCGGAGCGACGCCGCGGCCTTCGCCTCGCTGCCCTGCGGGAACCAGACCACGTGCAGGCGGTCGCCGTCCGATTTCGCCAGCGGCCGGGTCGCGTCCTTGACGGCGGCCGCGAGCTCCACCGCGCCCGGCCGGGGCTCCAGCGTCCACCAGGAAACCGATTCGTAAAGGGCCCGCAGGTGCGTCAACTGCGCCGCGCCGGGCCGCTCGAGCGCCTCCCACCACGGCACCGGCGCGCCCCAGTCGCTGAACGTCTTGTCGCCGGCGTCCTGCGTCGGGTACCAGAGGCCGTGCGCGCCGTACGTGTAGCCGAAGCTGCCGGCCTGGATGGCGTGGTACGCGACGCGCCGGACGTCGTCGGCCGTGTGCTCCCGGCCGGGCTGGCCGGCGTAGATCCCCTCGTAGTTGCACTCGGCCTCGAGCACGGGCCGGGGCGGCTGGCGCCGCCAGGCGTCGGCGTAGATCGCGGTCGGCGGGATGTTCCCGTGCCCGGCGTGCGCGCCCTGGAACATGATGAAGTCGTACCACGGCTGGTCCCACGCCTGCCGCTTGTCGCCGCCGTGCCACCAGGGATGGACCGTCATCGCCCGCCTGTAGGGATCGACGCCCTTGATGAAGGCGCCGAGCGCCATCGTCTTGACGACGCGTCCCGCCGTGTCGCCCCCGTTCTGGTTGTACTCCCCGCAGATCAACCACGACACCGCGTGGGCCCCGTACCGCGCGACGACATAGCGCCACAGGAACGTCCAGTCCTCGAGCGCGTTGGCGTCCATCCCGACGTGGAAGGCCATGCCGACGACCGGGACAAGCCCCGCGCCGTTGGCGTAGTCCATGTACCGGTCCACCTCCCGCCAGTAGCCGACGTCCAGCGTGCGGGAGTCGCGCAGGGAGATGAACGAGTTGACGCCGCGGCTCTTCCCGAGATGGCCGAGGAAGGCCATCTGGACGACGCTGAAGCCCTGGCTGCGGCGCTTGTCGACGAGGGCCTTGAACATCGAGCCGCAGCCGGGCTTCGTCGAGCCCTCGAAGGGGACGAGGTCGGAGGGGCAGAACCACCACGTGTCGCCCAGCCAGAAGAAGGGCGTGCCGTCGGCGTAGGTCAGGTAGCGCTTGTTCTCCGACACCCGCAGGATCCCGCCGTGCCGGTCGAGCGGGTTGTCGCCGGATGCCGGCTTGGCCATCAACTGGCCGCGGCGCCCGGCGAGACCTTCGGGGACGGCACCCGCCGTCTTCACCCGGGCCTTCACGGCGAAGGAGGCCGTGCCGTTCGTCCCGGTGACGGCGTCGAGGCCGACCCACGCCTCGAAACGTTCGAAGCCGTCACCCGGTTCGTAGACGATCCGGCCCGCCGCGTGTGTGCCGAGTCCGCGTTCGAAGGCCCGGTCGGCGATCTTCAGGGGGGCGCCGACGAGGTTTTTGTCGACCGCGAGCGTGCCGTGCCCCTGCACGGCCGAGACCGGCGTGAGCGCGCCGAGGAGGACGGCCGTCCCGTCGGCGCGGACGAGCCGGGCGTCCGCCCAGTCGGCGTGGTCCCAGTTCGTGTTGTCGCCGCCGTCGGTGACGAGGAGCTCGATCGACTCGGCGCCGCGGACGTCGACGCTCACGCGCTTCGCCGCCTCCCCGCCGCGCATCGGGCCGCTCTCGAAGAGGGACTTCGTGACGCGGTCGCCGCCCGTCTCGACCCGGGTCTCGTAGGACCACGCGCCGGGGGCGGGCGGGTTGAAGCGGACCTTCCAGGTCGACCCGCCGTCCCAGAATCCCGGGACGTCGTAGCGCGCGCCGCCGGGGCCGGCGAAGGCGGCGGCGAAGCGGACGAGGGCGGGCTGCGGGGGGGCGGAGGATGCCTCGAAGGCGAGCTCGACCGGGCGGTATTGGACGGCGGGCGGTTCCGCGGCGGCGGACGTGGAAACGGAAATCGCGAGGGCGAACGCGCCACCGGGCCACACGGATGGCGATTTCATGGTGGACACCTTACTTTCCCTCGTCCGGATTCCGGAGCACGACACAGTCCAGCCCGAAGAAGTACCCCTTCGACTGCGGGTTCCTGCCGACCACTTCGGCTTTCAGCCGGATGACGTTGCCATCCGGCTGTTGCACGCCGAGGTCGATCGGCGTCCCCGGCCGGGACGCGGGATCGTAGCCGTCCCACGTCTCCACGACGCGCGTGCCGTTCACGTAGAGGTTCAGCACGCCGTAATCGTGGGAGACGGTGGGGTGGAGCACGATCCGCTTCGGCTGGTACTGCTCGAGGAGGGTGAAGGTGACGGAGTCGCCGACCTTCGTGGCGCGGCCCCAGAAGTGGCCGCCGTTGCTCCACTGATGGGGCGGCAGGGCGTCGCCGATGTGCTGCTTCCCCCCCTGCAGGCCGGGCGAGAGCGCCACCTCCCTCACGTCCTCCAGCTCGATGGCCCCCGGCACGGTCGCGGCGCGCCGGCCGGCGAGCGCGGCGGCGGCGAAGCGGGCCACGTCCCCGGTCTGCGGCACCGGGGCGGCCGCCGCGTCAGGCAGGGGCGGCCGGTTGTGCGTCGCGCCCGGCGCGGCGTACCAGTGCGCGACCAGCGCGTACTGCAGATAGGCGTCCGGCGAGCCGATCATGTTGAACGCCTCCATGTCGAACGTCCACCGCCGCGCGAAGGGCGTGGCGTCCAGGCTGCGCGTCCGGGTGCAGATATTGTAGCCGTGCGTGTAGGGCTCCTTGCCGGCCGGCCAGTCGCGGGTCTCGCCGCCGACGCGGACATTGGCGGCGAAGGGCGCGCTGAACTCGTCCTTGCGCGTGGGCACCTTGCCGCCCGCCCAGCCGTAGTAGTCCTCCGAGCCCGTGCCGAAGTGGGAGGGGAACCGGCGGTCGAGGTCGTCGTCCACGTAGATCTTCTCGTCGCCCTCGCCCCACCACGACCAGAGCGGGTTGAGCACCACGAGGGTGTCGCCCACGTGGAGGCCGCGCCCCGTCACCTCGACGAAGTTCATGTCGCGCGGCGGCCGTGGGGGAAGGGGCTCGCCCGTCCACCAGGTGGTGCGGAAATGGAGGGATCCCGGCGTCCATTCCCACGGGGAGACGGCGGCCGAGACCTCCGCCGTCACCGGGTCGGCGGCGAGGTTGCGGAGGCGGAGCGTTCCCGCCGCCCGGTAGGGCATGATCCAGCGGCAGATCATCGTGCCGTCCTCCCGGACCTCGCGCTCCCACATCCGGTAGGGGTCGATGCCGTTGACGTTGCTGAAGAAGTCGCCGAGCGGACACCAGACGGCCGGCTCGCCGTCGAAGTCCATCTCCAGCACGGTGGAGCGCAAGGCCTTGGGGAGGTTGCCCGCCTGCAGGCGGATCTCCAGGTGCCGGACGGCCGAGGGGCCCGCGGGCAGGTCCAGCGTCTCAGCGGCCTTCCCGGCGATCGGCTTCGAGCGTTTCAGGACCGTCCCGCCGGAAAAGTTGCCGGGCTTCACCAGCTCGTTACCGGTCGTCTCCAGCAGCGCCTTCTGCTGCTCGAGGAGCTCCGGCCGGAACGACTCGACCCTCGTGCCCGGCGCGTAGGCGCGGTAGTTGATGATGTAGAAAAAAGCGCCTTCCCCCTGGGTGACCTTGCAGCTCTTCCGGAACGGGATCGGCAGGTAGAGGTCGCCGGCGCGCACCGTGACCTGGGCGAACGGCGGCTTCACCGGGCCCTTGCCGGTGACCAGCTCGATGAAGTTGGCCGCGAGTCGCGGCTCGGGCTCCCCGTCGATGTAGACCCGGAGGTCGGTCCCCTTGCGGTTGCCGAAGCTCTTGTAGAAGAAGGGCGTCCAGATGCGCGTGAGGACGCCGGGTCCCTCGTGCTCCATGAGCACGGCCTCCTTCCGGCCCTGGCTCGTCTCCGTCCGGAGGGCGAAGCCGCAGTCGCCGTTGGCGAACCAGCCGTTGGGGTCGTCGGGCGTCTTCGAGGCCCGGTTCGTGCTGGCGGCCTGGAGCGACCGGTAGGGCAACGCCGGCCAGCGGGTCACGACCGAGCGGTCGGTCATCTCCCGCAGCAGCGAGGCGAAGGTCACGTCGTCCGGCTCCCCGGCCCGCGCGGCGGCCGCCGGGGCGAGGAGGGTCCCGAGCGCAAGCAGGGCCGACACGCAACAGGCGTCCGTTCTCATGTCACCTCCCGGATTCGATGGGATCGCCGGCCCCGGCCGACCCGCCTTCCCCCGGACCGGGTGCCGGTTCTTCCGGATTATCGACCCTGCCGGTCCTGGAGCGGTGGATAAGGCCGCCCTGGGACAAGTCGGGCTCCGTCCGAGAATCCTTCGGGGCGGCCGGCCAGCCGCCGGACGAGCCGCATCCGCCACGCCTCCAATTCCGCGCGCCGCGTCGCGTCCCGGGAGAGGTCGTGCTCCTCCCGCGGGTCCGCCTCCAGATCGAACAGCTGTTCCGCCCCGTCGGTCGGTCGCCAGATGTACTTGAAGCGGCCGTCGGTCAACGCGTGGAAGGCCTGGCGGCTGCCGTAACAGGGGGCGTGTTCCATGTGCAGCCATTCGCGGATCGGATCTTTCTTCCCTCGCAACACGGGCACCAGGCTGACGCCGTCCACGCCCTCGGGCCGCCGGGCCCCGGCCACCTCCGCCAGGGTCGGCAGCACATCCTCCAGGCAGACCGGCCGGTCGCAGCGCAGGCCGGTCTGGAAGCCGAGGTCCGGCGAGCCGGCGACGAGGAAAGGGATGTTCGCCGACCCCTCGTAGGGCTCGCACTTGCGGAAGTACCCGTGGTCGCCCAGCATCTCCCCGTGGTCCGTCGTGAAGAGGACAACCCAGGGGCGCCGGGCCGCCCGGCTCCGCGCCTGGAAATCGGCGATCAGCGGCGCGATCTGCTCGTCCAGGTGAGGGGTCCGGACCGCCGCGTGCCCGAGAATCGAGAGGCAGTCGCCGCGCCACTGGTCGGGCATGAGTAGGAGGATGTCGGGACGGGCGCGGCTCGCCGCGTCCGTCCCTTCCCCGGCCCCGGCATTTCCGGGACCCGCCTACAGCGCGGCCAGCGCGGCCAGGACCGCGGCCCGACCCGTGTTCATGCGCATGTCATCCCCCGTAGGGTGGCCGGTCCCGCAACACGCCTCGTCTCGAGCGTTCCGGGCTCTATTTCGGCATGAGCCGCACCTGGGCCAGGTTCATTACCGCCGCACCGGGCTTGCGGGTCGGTTTCAGGGTGACGGTCACGAGTCCGGGCGTCGCGAGGACGAGCTCCCCCACGACGGCCGTCCGGAAATCCTCCCAGCCGCCCGTCGCCGTGATCTTGCCCTGGACCGACGATCCGCCCGCCGTCACCGTGTACTCGCTGCCCTCCGCCCCGGGCTGGCAGCTCCAGGTGAGCTCCACCGCGAACGTTCCCGGCTTCGCGACCGCGGCGCTCCAGCGCAGGCTGTCGCCGGCGTCGGTCCAGTAGCCGATGTTGGGCCGGTCTCCGGCATCCTGCAGCCGGGCGGTCTTCCCCTGGATGGCCGCGCTGTCGGCCGGGAGCGTGAGCGTCCCGTCCGCCGCCTGCTTCACCGCCGCGCCGGGGCGGCCGGCGGCGACCTCGAGCGGCCGGCCGTTCTCCATCTCGTCCCGCGCCGGGCCGTCCAGCTGCAGCGCGAGGACGGTGTCGACCGGGTCCTGGCGATCGGGGGCGAGCGCGAGGGTGACGGCTTCCGTGGTTTGCTTGAGCGCCGGGGCGGCCTGCGGGTCGGAGAGGTTGGAGGCCTTCAGGACCTTCGCCTTGAGCGGGGGCAGCGCGAGCCGATCGCCGCCCCAGGCGAAGACGTGCAGGTAGACGATGTTGCCGCGGTGCGTCGAGCCGCCCCAGCGGCCGTTGCGGTAGGGGCCGCCGCGCGTGCCGTAGACGGCGGGGCCGCACTGATTCAGCCACTCGCCCATCTCCCGCAGCCGGGCGGCCTGGTCCCCGGGGATCACGCCGGTGGCGTCCGGCCCGACGTCGAGGAGGAGGTTCCCGTCGCCGGTGACACAGCTGGCGAGCGACCGGATGCATTCGGCGCGGCTGCGGACCTTGCCGTCGGGGCGGTAGGACCAGCCGCCGCCGTCGGCGCAGTGGACGACCGTCATGCACGACTCCCAAGGCCGGGTGTTCTGGAACTCGCCGAGCCGCTGCTCGGGCGTGTCGTGGTCGCCGAGGTAGGGCGCGGGCTGCCGGTTGTAGGCGCCCAGGACCGCCATCCGGTTGTTCATGACGATGGCGGGATTGAGCTGCTTGACGAGGTCGAAGGTCCCACCGATGCCCCAGAAATGGACCAAGTCCCCCTTGCCGTAGCTGTCCCACCAGATCACGTCGACGGGGGCGTAATTCGTGAGGAGCTCGCGGACCTGGCAGTTCATGTACGCGACGTACTTCCGGTTGTCGCCGATGCCGTAGTCGGGGTGGTGCCAGTCGCGCTGGGAGTAGTAGAGGCCGAAGCGGAGGCCGGCCTGGCGGCAGGCGGCGGCCAGCTCCTTCACGACGTCGCGCTTGAAGGAGGTGTTCATGATGGAGTAGTCGGTGAGCTTCGTGTCCCACAGGCAGAAGCCGTCGTGATGCTTGGCGGTGAAGACGACGTACCGCATGCCGGAGTCGCGGGCGAGACGCATCCAGGCGGGGGCGTCGAACTTCACAGGGTTGAAGCGCTTGTAGAGATTGTCATAGGCGGGGTCCTCGACGACCCCTGCCGTGTCCCCGGTGATGTCGAGCGGCTTGGTCCCCTTGCGCGACCAGCTGATCTCGGTGCCGGCGAGGCTCGACATGTCCCAGTGGATGAACATCCCGAAGCGGGCGTCGATCCACCAGGCCAGGCGCGCGTCGCGCTGCTCCCGGGACTCCTCCGCCCGCACGGGGGTGGCGGCCCCCGCTGCCAGGCCGGCGATCAGGACGATCCCCGCCGCGGCATTCCGGATGCGCATGGTCTCCTCTCCTGGATCGTCGGCGTTTTCCGGGTGCGGCCCGGCCTTTGAAGGTAATAGCGGGAGCGCGCCGGTCTGCCGGCGGACGCGGAATACAGCCTACCCGGCGGGGGCGCCGGGGTCTACTCCCGTCGTTCGACGGAGAGAACTGAACAGGCGCCCCGCGTCTTGCGCCCGGGCGGCGGCGGGGGGGAGCGGGACGCCTCGCATCGCGCCCCTCAACGGGGTGCTCGCTCCTCCCTGTTGTTTGCTACGGCGTCCCCTCCGTCGTCCACGTCTTGAAGTTCCAGGTCCGCGTCGCGCCGCCGTGCTTCACCGTCAGGACGTCGCCGTCCACCGCCTGGCGGACCCAGGGGTTCTCGAGGAGCGGGAAGGCGCGGTAGTCGACCGGCCGGCCGTCGACCCGGTGCTGGTCCGTGTACGGCGTGCCGAACGGGCGGAAGACGATCTCCAGCCGGCGGCCCTGCAGCGACGTGACCTGCAGCCGCGGAGCGGCGTCGTCGATCCCGGCGGTGTCGATGCGGACCTTCTTCAGCACGTCCTCCGCGAAGCGGTCCAGTTCCGTTTCCGGGCCGCCGCCTGCGTAAGACTTCAACTCGGAGGTCTCCAGGACCCAGCCGTTCTTCCGGTGGTCGCTCCAGAGGACATCGCAATCGCGCTGCGGCTTGCCCCACGCGCCGGGCTTGACCAGCCGGAAGCCGAAGAGCATCCCCCCGCCGTGGCAGAAGATCCAGCCGTCCTTTTCAATGCGGCGGACAATCGCCCCCTGCGTCGTGAACGGCACGTACATCTGGTGGAAGGGGTAGCCCTCCGGGACGGCATAAATCCCGACCTGCGTCATCTCGTGCTGCAGGATCTGGTGGAAGGGGTTCTCGCCATAACCGAAGGCGTTCGGCGTCACGTCCTTCGGCCGGTAGGGGCGCAGGTAGTTCTCCTGCTGGATGGAGAAGGTGCTGGCGGGCCGGTCCGAGACCCACTTCAGCATCTGCCGTTTCGTCTCCTTGAAGAGCGCGCACGCCTTGTTCGGCGCGTCCTCCCACTGGCAGGTCAGGCCGTACGAAGGGGACTGCCAGAGGACCTTGCGGATGTCGCAGCCGCCGACGGAGAGGACGCTCTCGCGCGCCGGGAAGGGCACGGCGCGGTCGAGAGCGACGTCCGTGACGATCGCCGGCAGCCGGTAGGCCCCCGGATAGGCCAGCCAGAAGGTGTGATGCGGACAGGCTTGGACCGGATTGATGCCGCGCCGGCCGCCGAAGAAGATCCAGCCGACCGCCGCGGTCGTGTCCGGGGCGTCGGGGCTGGTCGCCACGCAGCTCCAGCCCTTCGAGCGGCCGGCGGTGGCGACGTGGTAGCCTTGGTTCCACGAGCACGCCAGGTCGAGCATCATCCAGTCGAGCGTCCGCGTCGCGCGGCGCTTCATCTCCGCATCGCGGGCGAACTCGGCGAGCATGCGGACGGCCATCAGGTCGGTGGTGTAGTAGGTCGGGGCGTTGTACTCGTCGAGGTTCTTCCGGACGATCGTGTCGAAGCAGCCGTAGAGCCGCCCGGCGGTGGCCCTGCGGATCTCCTCCGCGCCGAGTCCGTCGGCGTCCTTCAGGTCGGGCCACCGCTCCGCCGCGAGGAAGCCGCTGCCGTCCCGCATCAGGCGGTAGTTCGTGGAGCCGAAGCCGCGCCATTCCCGGTGGCCGTTGAGGGAGACGAACTCCCGGATGGCTCGGACCGTCGAGGCGGGGAACCGGTCCGGCTGGAGGAGGTAGCCGTTCACGAGGGCGTGCTGGTTGAACGGGTCGAGCGCGTTGAGGTCGGCCGGATCCTTTCGCAGGCGGTCCCGCGAGGCCTTGAGCGTGGCCGCGGCCGCCGCGTCGATCTTCGCGATGGCGTAGTCGACGTCCCGGTTGAGGATCAAACGCGCGAGGCAGTACCCCATCGCCTCCTTGGGGAAGTCCTCGCGCCGGGGCCGCTCGGCGGCGCAGAAGGCGAGGAAGGCGGCGGCGCGCTCGTCCGGCGTCCTGCCCTCGATCGGGGGGACGGCGGGCGGCGCGGGGGCGGGCGAGGCGGAGGCGGCAACCGCAACCAGGAACAACGCGGCAAGGACACGCGGGGAAACGCCGGGACGCCAGGACGCGTTGACGGGCACGTGAACCTCCCCCTAGTCCGAAGGCCACCCCGCCAACGCCCGCGCCCGTTTGAACAGGTCGATCGTCTGCGGCGAGACGGTTCCCTCCTGGTAGATCTCGAGATTGAAGATCGGGACGTTCCGGCGCTCGGCGAACCGCTGGAGGAGGTCCGCGAGCTGCGGGGCGCTCCACTGCGGGCGGCCGATCTCGCGATCCTTCCCGCCGTGGACCCAGTCCTGCTCGGTGATGAGCGTGGCGGTCGCCTGGAGACCCGAATAGGGGCCGGACGCGTAGCGGCCGTCGCCGCCGGGGGCCAGCGCGCCGCGGCCGGTCGCGTCCCGGTCCCCCTCGCCGCCGTGGTAGTCCTGGAACGCCGTGGCGGGCGGCAGCTCCCAGGCGTTGAACGCGACGAGACGCGCGGGGTTGCCGGCCCGCGCGGCGCCCAGCAGCCGCTCCCACGGCGCGCTGCGGTAGTAGTAGCTCGTCGTCCCATCGTCGAACCACCAGCCGGCCAGCCTCTCCCGGTAGCGCTCGCCGGCCTCGCGGACGATCCGCTCCCAGTTTCCGAAGAGACGGCTCGTGTCCGTCTCCCAGAAGCCGCACGCCTGGAGCCAGGCGTGGTCGGGGACGGCGCCGAGATGATAATAGAGGAAAAGCCGGATGCCGCGCTTTCCGAGGGCGTGTGCCAGGTCGGTCACGAGGTCCCTCCGGCTCGTCCGGCCGGGGAGGATCGCGTCGAGCGGCGCGGGGAAGTACTGGAAGGCGTGGGAGGTGGTGAGCACCAGGAATCCCGCGCCGCCGGCCTTCACCTGGTCGGCCAGCGCCTCGACGTCGAAGTCCTGGACGGCCTGGTCGTAGGGCTTCGGCTCGCCGTTGCGCGGCATGGACTGGCTTGTCCAATGGACCATGAATCCGTAGCGCGCCGCCTGGAACCAGCGG
>CAYUME010000093.1:273-11127 GCA_964445475.1 uncultured Planctomycetia bacterium | reverse complement strand
CCGCATCCCGGACGAGGTAGTTGTGCTTCGTGATCGTGCTGGTCAGGCCGACGGTGTCGACCTCCTGGAAGGCATCGTTGCCGATCTTGTCGGTCGCCACCTGACCGGTGACGGCGACGAGGGGGGTCGAGTCCATGTAGGCGTCGGCGATCCCGGTGATGAGATTCGTCGCCCCGGGGCCGGACGTGGCGAGGCAGACGCCGACGCGCCCGGTGGAGCGGGCGTAGCCTTCGGCCATATGGGCGGCCGCCTGCTCGTGGCGGGTGAGGATGAAGCGGAATTTGGCGTTCTCGAAGGACTTCATGATGGGCAGGGTGACCCCGCCGGGGATCCCGAAGATCACCTCCACGCCTTCGTCGGCGAGGGCGCGTGCCAGGATGTCGGACCCGCTCATGGTCTGGGCGTGGGACATGTCGTTATTCCCGATAGAGAAGTTCGCGCGCAACCGCGTCGCCGTATACGGGACGTCCCGGCATTCCTCCGGGGGGCTTCGAGGCTTCCCCCCCGCAATGAAAAACCCCACTCCCGGCGGGGTAGTGGGGTTTTCTTCGTTCCGCGTTCCATCGTCTGTACCGCGTCCCACTACCCTTGGCCGGGTGCCGGTACGCTGACCGGCACCTGAAGGATCAGGCCCAGGACAATAACCCGGGGCAGGAGGCGGTGGGACGACACGGGCTCGGACCCCTATAGTGGAAAGGACGGATTATAGGAATGGCCCAAACGGAAGTCAATTCCCATTTTCGGGTTGTCAGAGCGGCGTCCCCAGCAGGTCGAAAAGGCGGGCCGACTCGGCGGCGAGGCGCTCCGGCGTCCGCGCCTCGGCGCAGAGGCGAAGGAGCGGCTCGGTGTTGGAGGGGCGGACGTTGAACCACCAGTCGTCGTATTCGACCGTCAGGCCGTCGAGCTCGTCCTGGCGCCCGTCTGCAAAGGCGCGGCGGAGGCCGGCGATCGCGGCCGCCGGGTCCCCGGTGCGGAAGTTGACCTCGCCGGTGGCGGCGTAGCGGCGGAGCGGGGCGATCGCGCGGGAAAAGGGCTGCCGTGCCGCAGAGAGGACGTTGAGGACGGAGATGAAGGCGATCAGCCCGGAATCGGCGTAGTAGTGGTCCCTGAAATAGTTGTGCCCGGCGAGCTCCCCGCCGTAGACCGCCTTGTGCTCCCGCATGGTCTTCTTGATATAGGCGTGGCCGACCCGCTCGCGGACGGGCTTGCCACCCGCACGCAGGATTTCCTCGCGGACGACGCGGGAGGAACGGATGTCGTAGACGACGGCCGCGCCTGGGTTGCGGGCCAGCAAGTCCTTCGCCACCAAGGCGGTCAGGAGGTCGTTCGGGACCCGGGTGCCGGATTCGTCCACGAAGAGGCATCGGTCCCCGTCCCCGTCGAATGCCGCCCCGAGGTCGCACCCCGTTTCCAGGACCTTCGCCTGGAGTCCCGCGATGTTCTCGTCCCGGAGGGGATTCGGCGCGTGGTTCGGGAAGCGACCGTCCGGGATGAAATGAATCGGCTCGTAGGTGATCGGGAGGCGCGAGGCGACGTCGCCGAAGATCGTGCCCACGCTCCCGTTGGCCGCATCGACGGCGACCTTCAGCGGGCGGACGGCGCGGGCGAAGCTGAGGACGTGCTGGATGTAGTCGCTCCGGATGTCGCGTTCGGAACGGGCGCCCCGGCGGGCGGGCGGGGCCGCCTGGGGGCCGGAGGCGACGAGCCGCTCGATCTCCCGGATGCCGGTGTCCGCCCCGACGGGGATGGCCTGCTCACGGCTCAACTTGAAGCCGTTGTACTCGGGAGGGTTGTGGGATGCGGTCGTCATGGCCGCCCCGTCGAAGTTGTAGCGGCCCACGGCAAAGTAGGTCATCGGGGTGGTGCAAAGCCCGAGATCGCAGACGTCGGTCCCGGCGTCCCGGACGCCTTCGGCGAAGGCGGAGGCGAGCGCGGGGGAGGAGAGGCGGACATCCCGGCCCACGGCCAGGGATCGGGCCTTGAGAAAGCGGGCAAAGGCGGATCCGATGGCACGCGCGCGCGCCTCGTTCAGCTCCCCGGGAACACGTCCCCGGATGTCGTATGCCTTGAAGATGCTCATGAAGGGATGGCCGGTGGGTCGACGCCCCCTCCCGTCGCGCGACGAGATCCGTCAACCCGGATCAGTCGTAGGGTGCAAACGAGGGAATGTGATGACGGAGCCGGAGGCACTCCTTTTTCACCTCGGGCCGGTTGGGGTCGTCGGCGGGAGAGGAATAGTAGTATTCTTCGAACAGGTGGGCGGCCTCCCGGCTCCGATACGAGTCGTCCAGGGAGAGGGCCCGGTAGTACATCGCGTCCCAGTAGCGCTGGTCCTTGTTGTCGGTGTACCGCTCATTGTACAGCGTGAAGGCTTCCGCCGCCTTTTCCGGGCGGAGCGTGTAGTAGTACGTCTTGCCGAGCGTGTACTGGAACCAGGGCGCGGCGCTGCCTTTGGGGTTCTTGTCGATCACGTTCTGGATGATGCCCAGGCCGAAATTGCTCAGCACGAGCACGGGGCCCAGGATGACCACCACGATCAGGATGATGATGATGACATATTTACGGTTGCTCATGGGCGTCCTGTCCGGAAGCGGCCTGTGACTTCGTTCTATACTATATCGTCAATTCGGACTCCAATTCAAGCGTCCGCCGCTGCCGAAACAACATCGCGTGTCCTTGCGCGGTGCGAGGGACGGGGCGGTCGATCACGGGGCGTGGGAAGGCGGGGCGATCCGGACCGGCAGCCAGAAGGTGGAGACCAGCAGGTCCGCCGCGAGCAGCAGGAGCGCGGCCAGGATCCACGCCGATTGAGCCGGGCCCCAGCCCGGCCCTCGGGGGCGGGCCGACTCCAGGCGCTCCGGCGTATCGGCGAGGATTCCTCCGGAGGCGGACGCCAGGGTCGCGAGCGATTTCAGGTCCCGTCCCACGGACAGCCATTCGGCGGCGTACGGGACCGTGTGGACCGCGACGCCGACGGGAGCGGGGCTTCCGTCCGGTTCCGTTGAAGGGAGGTCGACTCGGAGGAGATGTCGTCCGGGGGCCTCCGCGACGATCCGGGCTTCGTAGCGTCTTGCGGAGACCTGGGGAAGGGCCGAATCCACGCGGGTCCCGTCGGGCCGCAGGTGACGGAGGACGAGCGAAGGCGGCGCAGAGGGCTCCGTTCCCTCGCGGAGCGTGACCGTCACACGGATCCGGTCGACCGAGGGGGAGGGATCGGTGTCGACCGTCGCGTCGCCTCTCCTGTCCAGGAGGAAGGAGGCGAGACGGTCGATCAGCAGGGCCGCATGGGGCATCCAGGCCGACCAGGAGGCGCCCCAGGCCGGATCGTCCAGGCTCGTGGCGAGGACAGCCGTCCGACCTGCTCCCGCGCGGCGGAGGGCGAGGATCGGCAGCCCGCGGGGGCCCAGATAGACAGGCGTCGCGTCCGGGCGGAGCGTCGTTCGGTTGGCTGCTTCCAGGGGAGGGGGGGACGGCAGCCCCTCGATCAGGCGGCCCTCGGCTCCCGCGACGATCCCGATCGGCCCCCGGGTCACCCACCCTTTTTTTCGTCGCACGTCTTCTTCGACGAGGGCGGGGAGCTGATCCCAGTCTTCGAGATCGATGCGACGGGTCGAATCGGGGGCGGCCAGGAGGGACGCCAGGGCCTCGCGGGCCGGCGCGCGGCCCGTGACGATCACGGTCAGGGAGATCCCGGCGTCGCGGATCAACCGTCCCACATCGGACAGGACATCGGGCGCCTCCTGGGTCTCCCCGTCCGTGACGAGCAGGATGTGCCGGATCCCGCGATCCGGGATCGCGTCGCCGCGATCGAGCGAGCCGGACGGAGGACTGGACAGGATCGACAAGGCCTTCTCCAGGGGAGGGGCCAGGAGCGTGCCCAACCGGGGCTGGACCCCCCGCAGGATCGTATTGAAGACGGCGGCCGGGGGCGGCGGGCCGGGGGGGCGCAGGACGTCCACGGTCTCGTTGAAGGCGAGCAGGGCGAGAAGGTCCTTTGTGCCGAGGAGGGGGAGGATGCGGGCCAGGGCCTCGCGCGCGGCGTCGATCTTGGCGCGTCTCCCGTCGATCGACATGCCCATGCTGCTCGAGCGGTCGAGGACGAGGGCGATCGCCAGCCGTTCGTCGGGAGCCGCCCAGACCGGCAGCAGCGGCTCGATCTCGTCGCGGCCCGAATAGCCACCCGAGGCCAGGCTTCCGGGCCCCCCGGCAACGAGGAGCCCCGTGCCGCGCAGCGTGACCCAGTCGGCGAGCGTGGAGCGGAGCGCCGGGGGGACCCGGTCCCAGGGCGTATTGTCCAGCACGACCCCGTCGAACGGAGCGTCTCCGGCTTCCATCTCACGCATGACGCGGTACCGGGGATCGGCGGACAGGCGGGTCTCGAGGACGTGGGGGCCTGGCTGCCCCAGGTACAGAATGCGTCGCGTCTCGGGCGGATCGCGCGTGAACTCCAGGCGGATCCGGTTGTTCTCTTCGCAAAGATCGTCCTCCGGACGCGCGGGGGTCAGCGTCACGAGGAGGGCGTCGGGGGGGCCCTCCAGCGCCAGGGACGGGACGACGAGGCGGGTGAGGGAGTCGCTCCGGACCTGGACTTCGCGGGATGCGATCGCGCGTCCGTCGTGCAGGAGGCGGACGGTTGCGGGGGCGCGGAGCGTGGCGGCCAGATCGATTTCGACATCGAACGCGACCCCCGGCGTGATGCGGACCTCGGGCGGAAGACGGGGCCCGATCGGGATGACGACCAGGGGGACGCCGGCGCGGCGGAGTCGCGCGGCGGCTCGCGCCGCATCACCGGAGGTCTCCAGTCCGTCCGTCAGCAGGACGACCTGAAGCGGGAGCGGTCTCTGGTGCAGCGAGAGGGCCAGCTCGAGCGCGTCCTCGATCCGGGTCCGTCCGGGATCGAGCCCCCGTCGCCTCGCCTCGCTTTCGAGGGCCAGTGAATCCGGACCGGGGCGTCGTCGGCGGAGCTGGTCGAGAAATTCAGCGCGCGGGACGGGGGGGGAGAGGAGGGCGGGAATCCCGGCGAAGCCGACGAGGGCGAAGCGGTCATCAGACGGACCGCGAGATGCGTCTTCTTCCAACGCACGGAGGACCGCATCCGGCATCACCTGACGCCCCCAGAAGAGGCTGCCCGACAGGTCCAGCACATAGCACCGGAGGGCGGGAGGGACCGGGTGGGGGAGGGGCGCATCGACCGCTGCAGCGGCAACGGCCGCCACGCAGAGGATGCGGAGGGCGGTCAGGACGGCGCGTCTCATGGGCCCGTTTCCCGGGAACTTCTGGCCGCGTCGTGCGTCCAAGAAAGGCGGAGGATACGAAGAGGGTGTAGCAAATGACGTGCCCCCCCACAAGGCGATTTGGTGGTGCCGGGCCGCTCCGACTCCCCCCGGGATGTACATATTTCCGTCACGCGGTGCCGGCGATCATTCGATTCGGCGGATGGCCGGGCTGCCGTACTCCCCACGCGGGGCGGGCATTCGCCTTGACAGGGGATGGGTCGAAGTTAAGATGATATAAGGACGTTTCCCATGGCTGGATGCGTCCCGCCTGTCGGGATTGCATGATCGGAAAGGTGGCCAGATATGAGCGCGCACCCCCGACGGACTCGTGCCGGGACACAATCCGGGAAAGCCGGATCCGTGATCCTGGTCATTTTTATGGGTGCGGTCTGCGGCGTTGCGTGGGCCGTTCTTGATTACAAGAGCAGCGGGGGGGACATCGACCGGCTGGTTTCGCGCGTCGAGACCCAGATCGACCGGCACATCGGGTCATCGGGAACGCCGGACCCGTCCGCCCGGACGACGGATCGCGCGGCCCCCCCGGCGCCAGGGTCCCGGAAGCCGGCCGCGCGGCCGGATGCTGCCGCCGCGACGCCCGTTGTCGCCAAGGTCGAGCCGGATAGACCGGCGGCGGTCGAGCCGGAGCCGGCAACCCCCGTGGGGACGGAAGCGCCTCCCGCGCACGACCCGGTCTCGGTGAAGCCGCAACCCGTGCGGGTCCCGCCCGCCGTTCCGCCTTCCGCGCCTTTGTCTGTCGAGTCCCACCCGTTTGATGTCGTCTTCAAGGCCATGCGGGAAGCCGAGTCCTGCTTGAAAGCAGGACGATTCGAGGACGCCCGCAGCCAGCTCTCCCGCTACGAGCCCGGACGCGTTCTCGAGAAGCAGCGGCAGGAATTCGTGACCCTGCGCGACCGGTGCGAGCTGCATGCGACCCTGCTTCGCGAGGCGAACATCACGCCGTCCATGGACCCGCCGAAGCTGACGGAGATCGAGTTCCGGGTCCCGAAGGGGCCCTTTACCGGAACCGTGCTGTCCAGGAACGACAAGAAGGTCGAGCTCCTTCTCCTCAGCAACATCGCCGTGACGTTCGAGACCTTCGAGATCCTCCAGATGAAGGATCTGGATCCGCTTCGCGCCAGGCGCATGGTCGAGGCCGAGTTCGATCGGCGGAAGTCTCGGCTCAGCAAGCGGCGCCCCATGGACGCCTTTCGTCTGGGCGAGTTCTGTCTCCGGAACGGGATGCCGGACCGGGTCGCGGAGTGCTTCGATCAGGCGGCCCAGGTTGCGAGTCAAGCCGGCGTGGACCTCGTCGCGGTGGTGCGGGAGGAGAAGGCGGAGGGATTATACGACACGTTCGTCTTCTTTCTCAGCATCGGGAACCTCCAGGAGGCGCGCAGCACCCTGGAGCTGCTGCGCCGAGCTCTCGTCCAAGATCCGGCCCAAGACGGTCGAGATCGCTTCGGCGGCGACGTCGCCCCCCCCCGCGGAGGCGGGCGTGAATCCTCCCGCAACGCCGGCCGCGGAGACCGCCTCCGCCTCCGTCAAGACCCCCGCGCCGCCGCCGCCGGCCGAAGAGCCTGCGCCGTCCACCGCCCTGTCCAGCCTGCCGACCGACAAGCAGACCGCGTTCAAGAAGTGCGTCGATGAGGCGAACCGCCTGTACGAGACCGCGCTCGATCACCTCAAGCGTTCTGACCCCTCGATCAATCCCGACAACTGGCTGAAGGAGAACAACACCGCGCAGGATCTCCTGTCCAAGGCCTACGCCCTCTACAACCAGGCGCTGGACATCCACAACGACGCGTCGTTGTGGGACCGCGTCCGGGACACGAACTTCAAGCGCGTCCTCTGCCGGAAACGCCAGATCAACAAATGACGTGAGCGACTGCGAGCTGACCATCTCCATCGCGACGCGGAACGAGGCGGAGACGCTCCCCGCGCTGATCGACGCGATACGGCCCGTCATGGCGTCGGTCGGGTTGTCGTACGAGATCCTCATTGTCGATGGCCGCTCCGCGGACGACACGGGGGCCGTGGCCGCGTCGCGCGGCTGTCGCGTCGTCCAGCAGCCCCGCAAGGGGCTCGGGGACGCCGTCCGATGTGGATTCCGCGAGGCCCGGGGACGTTTTGTCGTGACGATGGACGCCGACCTCTCCCACCCCCCGGATCTGCTGCGCGTTCTCGCGGCACGGCGCACGGACGCCGATCTGATCCTGGCCTCGCGCTACGTCGAGGGCGGGGGCTCCGGGGACATCCCGAAGCGCCGTGTCCTCAGCCGGATCCTGAACCGCGTCTATGCGTGCGTGCTGGGCCTTCCCTATCGCGATCTCTCGACCGGCTACCGCGTGTACCGGAAGGCGTTCCTCGATGCGACGCCGCTCGAGGCGGATCACTACGACATCCAGGAGGAGGCCGTCTTCCGGATCCACCGGCGCGGCGGCCGGATCCTGGAGATTCCGATGCATTTCCAGCCCCGGCAAGGCGGGGAGTCGAAGGCGAGCGTCCTACGCCAGGGGCTGTTTTTCGCCGGGACGCTCCTGAGGCTCTGGCGCGAACGGGTGTGCGGCGGCGGGGTCCGGGCCGCATCCCTTCGCACGTGACGGGACGGAGGCGGACGCGGGGGGCCATCGCGCATGGTGACGAGCACGCTGTCGACGACGTCCCGATCCGAGATGATCGAAATCACCCACCGCGTGGCGGAGGCCGTGTCGGCTTCCGGGATCCGGGAGGGAGTCGCGACCGTGTTCGTCCCGCACACGACCGCGGGGGTGACGATCAACGAGAACGCCGATCCGGACGTGGTGGCGGACCTGCTGGCCGCTCTCGACCGGATGGCACCCGGGCGCGGCCCCTACCGCCACGCCGAGGGGAATTCGGACGCCCACATCAAGAGCGCGCTGATCGGCCATGCCGTCACGATCCCCGTGTCCGGCGGGGACTTGGTGCTGGGGACCTGGCAGGGGATCTATTTCTGCGAGTTCGACGGTCCCCGGACTCGGCAGGTGGTGATCGACGTCCGATAGGCGCCGACACGACGCGCGACGTCGATCCGGGACGTCGCCAAAGCAGGCCGTTCTCGTCACGCGCGCGGGTGGAAGCGGCCGTGCACCGCACGCAGGCGGGCCGCGTCGACGTGCGTGTAGATCTGGGTGGTGGCGACGGAGGCGTGACCGAGGAGCTCCTGGACGATGCGAAGATCCGCCCCGTTGCTGAGCAGGTGGGTTGCGAAGGAGTGCCGGAACAGGTGGGGGTAGACGCGGCCGCCGATCCCGGCGCCGCCCGCGCGGCGCTGGAGGAGGCGCCAGAGCGTCTCGCGGCGGATCGCGCGGCCGTTTCGTCCCGGAAAGAGGAAGGGGGATCGGGCCGTGTCCGCTCGGCGCGCGCGGACGCGGTCCAGGTAATCTTTCACGCGAGCCGCAGCGCGCCGTCCCAGGGGGATGACGCGCTCCTTGTTGCCTTTCCCGATGCACCGCAGGTACCCCATCGGGAGATTGACGTCGGTCACGCGCAGCGTCGCCGCCTCGGAGGCGCGCGTTCCGGTGGCGTAGAGAAGCTCGAGGATCGCATCGTCGCGAAGGTGACGGCGACGGCGGGAGCGGGACCGCTCCGGAGCGTCGTGCTCCAGAAGGGCCCGGATCTGGCCGCCGGAGAGGACGCCGGGGAGGCGGCGGCCGCGCCGCGGCGCCTCGATCCATCGCGTCATGTCCTCGGGGATCCGTCCCTCCGAGAACAGGTGACGGAGGAAGACGCGGAGGGCGGTCATCCGGCGAGCAATCGAGGTGTCCGAGAGACCCCGCTTGCGGAGCGAAAGGACGAACCCGTCGAACAGCGGGCGGGTCCATCGCGATGGCGGGGGGGATCCGGCCCCCGCGCGGTAGCGCTCGAAGGATGCGAGGTCGGCCCGGTAGGCCTTCAGGGTGTTGGGACTCGAGCCGGCCTCCACGCGGAGCGCATCGAGGAAGTCGTCGATCTCCCCTTGCATGGCGGGCTCTCCCGTCCGGCTCGATGTGATCCGCCCGCGTCTCCCTTGCGGTCGTCCGGTCATCCACGTATATATATCGGCTTTCCGGGGCTCCCATGCGCGCACGAAACGCCGGATCCCGCGACCGCTCGCCCGGGGATCGGATCCTGCCGGCCGCGATCCTGCTTCTGCCGTGCGGATGCGGGGGCGGCCCGACCGCCGTCCCCTACGTGCCGCCGCCGGAGACGGCCGCGCCCGACGCGACCGATCCGCGAAAGGTGCTGCGCGTCGGCGAGGACACGGGCGGCATCGTCGCCCGCGTGAACGACCGGCCCATCACCGACTGGGAGCTCGAGGAACGGCTTCCGCCGCCCTACCGCAATCGGGACCGGTGGAAGGATCCCGACGTGGCCAAGATCGTCTTCCGGACGGTCCGCAACCTGGCCGAGCACCGGATCCTGATCGACGCCGCCAAGGACTTCGGCATCACGGTGAGCGACGGCGAGGTCGACGCGGAGATCCGGCGGGAGCGGGAGGACCTGAAGCTCACGCCGGAGGAGTACAAGCGGCAGGTCGAGCAGGGGGGGCGGCCGTATATCGGCTATCTCGACGACATCCGGGAGCAGCTGCTGATCAAGAAGCTGATCGGCCGACAGATGTACGGATTGTACGTGCCGCCGCGGGAGATCCGCAGTCAATACCGGGAGAACCCGAAGACCTTCACGGAAGAGGAGACCGTCAGCTTCAAGCTGATGGTGATCGCCGCGGCGCGGGCCGGCGGCTCGGCGGAGGCCAAGGCCCTCGCGGAGGCCATCCGGCGTCAGATGGAGCAGGGAGGGGACTTCGACACGCTCTGCGCGACCTACAGGCGGTACGCACCGGACGAGGCCTCCGCGGGCGGACGGGTCGAGAACGTGTCCCGCGGGCGCCTGCCGTCCGCCGTCGAGCAGGTCGTCTTCAACCCGGACACCCCGATCCCGGGATGCACGCCCGTGCTCCCGTTCAATTCGGACTGGGCGATCCTCCATCTGATCGATCGACGGGGGCGTCGACTGAGGTCCTTTGAGGACGCCCAGCTCCAGGAAGGGATCAACCGAGCCCTGCTCCACGAGCGCTTCATGACGCGGCGCAACGAGATCCTGCGCGAACATCTCCAGCGGGCCGTCATCTGGCCGCCCGGTCTCTTCCCGCCGGGCTATCCGGAAACCGGTTCCTGATCTTACGCCGGCCGCGCGTGCGGCGTGCTTTCCCGGGCACACGTGCTCAGAAGAGGGAAGGCTGTCCTGTCCCCAGGCGCCGGACCGCCGCCTCGGCCGCGATCTCAAGGGCGCGACGCATGGGCCTCGGATCCGATTCGTTTTTCCCGGCCCGGTCGAAGGCCGTCCCGTGTGCGGGGGAGGTGCGGACGAAGGGCAGGCCGAGCGTCATGTTGACCGGGCCGGCCTCCCACGCCGACTTGATGGGGATCATCCCCTGGTCGTGGTAGAGGGCGATGACGGCATCCCACCGGCCCGATGCGGCGTCCCGGAAGACGGCATCCCCGGGTACGGGGCCGTCGCAGGAGACGGCGTCCCGGCGGAGTCGCTCGATCGCGGGAGCCAGGACCTCCCGTTCCTC
>CAYUME010000093.1:0-263 GCA_964445475.1 uncultured Planctomycetia bacterium | reverse complement strand
TTGAGCGCGCACACGGCCAGGCGGGGGTGAGGAAGTCCGAAGTCGGATCGGAGCGCGCGGGCCGTGATCGCGGCCGTCTCGACGATGCGCGACGCCGTCACCGCGCCCGGCACTTTACGCAGGGCCAGGTGGGTCGTGACGAAGGCGACCCGAAGTGGGCCCGCGAGGCAGAGCATGACCGGCCGGCGGACGTGGGCGGCGGCGGCCAGGTACTCGGTATGGCCGGTGAAGGGAGTGCCCGATCGCTCGATGGCCTCCTTGCT
>CAYUME010000092.1:10923-11133 GCA_964445475.1 uncultured Planctomycetia bacterium | reverse complement strand
CGTAACCGGGGGGAGGTCAGTCCCCGTCGCATGCCCCTTCCCGGCAGACACGGAGTTCACGGAGGGCCGGGGATTGCGGAGGGCAGACAGTTCTATACGGACCCCGCGGAATCGGGTATCCTGTCGCGACGCGTCAGAACTTGCCGGAGAAACCCCATGCGAATGTCTCCCGCGCTCGCCGCCGCGTTCCTGCTGGCCCCTCTCGCCGCC
>CAYUME010000092.1:6564-10913 GCA_964445475.1 uncultured Planctomycetia bacterium | reverse complement strand
GTGCCGCTGTCGAGCAGCCCGGAGTATAAGGAGAACACGCCCGCCGCCTGGGCGGGCGAGGCGAAGACCGAACCGGAGGCGGCGATGCCGGCGCTGCTCACGCCGCGCGACGGGCTCCGGAACGTCTACGCCAAGCTCAAGGCCGGCAAGGAGGTGCGCGTCGCCTACTTCGGCGGCAGCATCACCGCCGCGTCCGGCTGGCGCGTCAAGACGCTGAAGTGGCTCCAGACCGCGTACCCGACGGCGAAAGTGGCCGAGATCCACGCGGCGATCGGCGGCACCGGCTCCGACCTCGGCGTCTTCCGCTGCCGGCAGGACGTCCTCCGCCTCAAGCCCGACCTCGTCTTCGTCGAGTTCGCCGTCAACGACGGCGGCGCCCCGCCGGACCAGATCGTCCGCTGCATGGAGGGGATCGTGCGCCAGATCCGGGCGGCCGACCCGATGACGGACATCTGCTACGTCTACACGCTCCACACGAACATGCGGAAGGACTACGAGGCCGGACGCTGCCCGCGCTCCGCCACGGCGCAGGAGCGCGTCGCGGACCACTACGGCATCCCGTCGATCAACGTCGCCATGAAGATCGTCGAGATGGCACAGGCCGGAAAGCTCGTCTACAAGAAGGAGCCGGGCACGCCGGAAGGGGCGATCGTCTTCTCAGGCGACGAGTGCCACCCGACCGACGCCGCGCACCAGGTCTACTGCGACGTGATCGCCGCGGGGTTGAAGAAGATGGAGGCGTCCGCCAAGCCCGGCCCGCACCCCGCGAAGCCGCCGCTGGCGCCCGACAACCTCGAGAAGGCCCAGCTGGCGCCGTTGACCCCCGCCATGCTCTCGCCGGGCTGGAAGCCGCTCGACCCGCAAGCAGGCCTTGCCAAGAATTTCGCGAACCGCCTGCCGGAGATCTGGGAGGGCCGGGCGCCGGGCGACGCGATCACCTTTTCGTTCAAGGGCACAGCCGCGAAACTGTACGACATCGTCGGCCCCGACGGGGGGCAGGCGGTCGTCACGGTGGACGGCAAGACCGGGAAGCCGCAGCCGCGCTTCGACAGCTACTGCAGCTACCACCGGCTGGCGACGCTTTACGTCGCGGAGGGCCTCCCGGACGCGGTCCACACGGTCCGCGTCGAGATCCACCCCGAACAGCCGAAGCGGGACGCGGTGGTGAACAAGGAGAAGGAAAAGCCCGGCTTCGACCCGAAGAAGTACGACGGGACGGTCCTGCGGGTCGGCTGGATCATGCTGGTGGGCGAACTGGTCAAATGAGTCTCCGCGTCCTGCAAATCCCTTGACGAAAGGAGCCGCCATGGCCTCACGCCTCGTCCGGACGACGGTTTCGATCCTGTCCCTCCTGGCCGCGTGGTCCGGGACCCCGTTCGCCGCGGCCGACGTCACGCTGCCGCACGTCTTCGGGGACCACATGGTCCTGCAGCGGGAGATGCCCGTGCGCGTCTGGGGCCGGGCGGACGCGGGGGAGGCGGTCACCGTCGCGGTCGGCGGCCGGAAGGCGCAGGCGACGGCGGACGCGGAGGGGCGGTGGACGGTCACGCTCGAGGCGCTCCCGGCCGGCGGGCCGCACGCGATGACGGTCGCCGGAAAGAACACGATCGCGTTCCAGGACGTCCTCGTGGGGGAGGTCTGGCTCTGCTCCGGGCAGTCGAACATGGAGTGGTCGATGACCCGCACGGCGAACGCGGCGGAGGAGATCGCCGCGGCGAAGCACCCGTCGATCCGCCTCTTCCTCGTCCCCAAGCGATCCTCCCACGTGCCGCTCGACGACGTCGACGCCGCCTGGAAGGCGTGCGATCCGGAGACGGTCAAGACATTCTCCGCCGTGGGCTTCTTCTTCGGGCGCCACCTGCACCAGGAGCTGAAGGTGCCCGTCGGGCTCGTGGCGAGCGCATGGGGCGGGACGCGGATCGAGCCGTGGACGCCGCCCGCCGGGTTCGCGGCCGTCGAGGCGCTCCGGGAGATCTCCGGCCGGGTCGCCCGGGAGACGGCGCAGCCGCCGGAAGGCAAGGTCCACCACCAGGAGCCGACGAAGCTCT
Organism: uncultured Planctomycetia bacterium; assembly: GCA_964445475.1. GTDB lineage: Bacteria > Planctomycetota > MHYJ01 > CAYUME01 > CAYUME01 > CAYUME01. The sequence continues at coordinate 8,865 of CAYUME010000092.1, read as the reverse complement.
ACAACGGCATGATCCACGGCCTCGTCCCCCTCGCCCTGCGCGGCGCCATCTGGTACCAGGGTGAGAGCAACAACGGGGAGGGGATGCTCTACCACGAGAAGATGAAGGCCCTCATCGGGGGCTGGCGGACGGTCTTCCGGAACCCCGACCTGGCCTTCCACTTCGTGCAGCTGGCCCCCTACACCTACAAGGGCAACCCGCTCAACCTGCCCGGCCTCTGGGAAGCCCAGGCGGCGACCCTCGCCGTGCCGGGCACGGGCATGGCCGTGACGACGGACATCGCCACGGTGAAGAACATCCACCCGCCGAACAAGCAGGAGGTGGGCCGGCGCCTGGCCCTCTGGGCGCTGGCGACGCAGTACGGACAGGCCGGCCTCGTCCACTCGGGGCCGCTCTACCGGTCGATGCAGGTCGAGGGCCGCACCGTCCGCATCGCCTTCGAGCACGCGGGCTCCGGCCTCGCGGTCCGGGGCGGGGGGGACCTGACGCACTTCCAGGTCGCGGGGGAGGACCGGAAATTCGCGGACGCGAAGGCCGTCATCGACGGGAAGACGGTCGTGGTCACCTGCGAGAGCGTCGCCGCGCCCGTGGCGGTGCGGTTCGGGTGGGACCAGACGGCCGAGCCGAACCTGATGAACCGGGAGGGCCTGCCGGCCTCGCCGTTCCGGACGGACCGGTGGTGACCGCGCACATCGCGTGATGGGCGGTCCCTCTACCGCGGCGCCACGCGGTATTCCTTCCCCGCCTCCGTGGGGAAGGCGACCACCCCCTCGCCCGCCGGCAGGGTCTCGACGGCCTTCCCGCCGCAGGTCACGGCGACCGGCGCCGCCGAGCGAAGCCTGCAGGGCCTCCCCTTCTCGGACCGGAGGACGGCCCCGGCGAGCTTCCCGTCCTTCCAGGTCACGTCCAACTCGAACGCGCCGCGCGCCCGGATGCCCTTGACCTCCCCCGCCGGCCAGGCCTTGGGGAGGGCCGGGAGGAGGTGGACGTCACCCATGTGGGACTGCACCAGCATGTCGCAGAGACCGGCGGCGTAGCCGAAATTGCCGTCGATCTGGAAGGGCGGGTGGAGGTCGAAGAGGTTGTCGGCGATCTGGTCCTGCACCATGGAGCGGAGGATCTTGTAGGTGCGGTCGCCGTCGTGGAGGCGGGACCAGATGCAGATCTTCCAGGCGCGGCTCCAGCCGGTCGCCCCGTCGCCGCGGGCGTTCATCGAGACCTTGGCGGCCTCCACCAGCTCCGGGGTGGTCAACGGCGAGATCTGCCGGCCCGGGTGGACGGCGATCAGGTGCGACAGGTGGCGATGCTGGTCCTTCGGGTCGTCCCGGTCGGTCATCCACTCCTGGAGCTGGCCCCACGTCCCGATCTTCGGCCCCAGCAGCTTCTCGCGCAGCGCGGCGATCTGCTTCCGGAAGTCCTCGTCCACGCCGAGCGCCGCGGCGGCCTCGCCGGTGTTGGTGAAGAGGTCCCAGACCAGCTGCTGGTCGTGGGAGACGCCGTCCTCGTGCGGCCCGTGCTCCGGGGAGAAGCCGTCGGGCGAAACGAGCGTCCCGTCGGGAAGCTTCTTGAGGTGGTCGATCCAGAACCCGCACATCCAGACAGACAGCAGACGTGCGCCGGCTTGCCTTCGTCCCGGCCCCCTTCACCCCGACCGACCATACGGCCGTCCCGCAAGGGAGCCGGGATCGCTCGACAGCCCCTTTTCGCTTGGTGGCGGCCGGCCCGCCTGCTACAGTCCGACCCGACCCGGAACCCCCATCGTGTCCGCGCCGTCGCACCGTCAGCGGATCCAGGCCCGGGACCTCGACCGCCCTTCAGGAGATGCCTCGTGTTCGTCCACACCGTCTATTTCTGGCTGAAGCGCGGCGCCCCGGCGGAGGCCCGGGACCGGCTCGTCCGGGACTGCGTCGAGTTCCTCGGCAAGGTCCCCACCGTCCGACACCTCTGGGCCGGCCCCCCCGCCATGACGCCGCGTCCCGTCGTCGACAACACGTTCGACGTCGGGCTCAGCGTGGTTCTCGACGACCGGGCGGGGCACGACGTCTACCAGGAGCACGCGCTGCACAAGGAGTTCATCGCGCGCAACCAGGAGCACTGGCAGCGGGTGCAGGTGTACGACGTCACGGCGTGACGCTCGCCGGGCTGGGAATCGACTCGCTCTCGCGAACGGGAACCGGCCCCGCGGGGAGATCCCCCCGCGTCACGCGCCGCCCCCCCCGTTCTTCCTCGCCGCCTCCAGCACCGGCCTCATCCGCTCCTGCTGCGCCACCCAGAGATCGAGGAAGAAGCCGAAGCCGAACA
>CAYUME010000092.1:4707-6554 GCA_964445475.1 uncultured Planctomycetia bacterium | reverse complement strand
CTCCGACGGCTGGCTCGCTGCGGAGGGACGCCTGCGCCTCGCCGACGACGAGCGGCATCAGGAACATGCCGTACAGGGCGATCCGCTGCATCGGACGCCCCCCCACCGTGTCGACGGCATAGAGCACGCAGATGCTGCCGGCCAGGATCGCGACGCATCCGACGCCCTTGATGATCATCCCGAGCAGCCGGAGGAAGTCGGCCGGCAACTCGACGGGACCGCTTCCCTTCCGTCCGGCCCCGGCTCGCGCGCGGCCGGCAAACGGGTCGGGCGGCATGGATCCGAACGGGTAGGTCGGGGACGCCGGCCGCGCGACCGGCGCCGCGTCGGGCGCCTTGGCCGGCGAAGACGGCACCGCGGGGGATGCCGCAGCGGCGGGAGCGGGCATCGGGACCGGCACGGCGGCCGCGGCCGGGCGCACGACCGGCTCGGGAGCCCGCGGGGCCGGGGCCGGTACGGGCACTGCCGGAGGGGCCGGTTTCGGGACGGCGGCGGCCGGCGCCGGAGCGGACGCCGGCCGCTTCCGCGCCGGCTCCGTCCCCTCCTGGCCGTCGATGGCGACGTGCCGGCCGGACTTCGTGACGGCCGCCTCCTTCGTGTAGGCGCCCATGTTGCCCATGACCTCGGCCGAGACCTCGGACGTCACCTGGTCGATGAGGCGGGACAGGACGTCCGTGGCGACGGCCGCCGGGGCGGAGCCTGTCTCCGGGACGCCGCGGAGATAGAGCATCATCTCGGGGACCCCGCGCGCCGCCTGCCACCCGTCGAGATCCTCGTTCCAGACGAGCGTCTCGTGGCGCAGGGTCCCCGCCTGGACCAGCCCGGGGATCTCCTCGGAGGTGTAGGGGCCCAGTCGCCGGCTCCCGTCGGCCAGGAACCACGCATGCGTCGCCATCGTCTCTCCTCCCAACGGGAGCGCCTCCGGACCCGGCCGTCCCTCCCCCCGACTCGAGGTGAATCCACGGTCCGTGAAGGAGGCTACCTCAGCTTCAGCGACGCCAGCCCCACCACGGCCAGGACCGCGGCCACGATCCAGAACCGGACCACGATCTTGGTCTCCGGCACGCCGAGGAACTGGAAGTGATGGTGCAGCGGGGCGATGCGGAAGATCCGCTTCCCCGTCAGCTTGAAGGAGGCGATCTGGAGGACGTCCGAGAGGACCTCGAGCACGAAGACCCCGCCCACGAGGAGGAGCAGGAACTCCTGCTTCGTGACGAGGGCGACCATGGCCAGCGACGCGCCGAGCGGCAGGGACCCGCTGTCCCCCATGAATATCTGCGCGGGGTGGCAGTTGAACCAGAGGAAGCCGAGGCAGGACCCCATCACCGCCGCCCCGTAGACGGAGAGCTCGCCGCTGTTGATCACGTTCGGCAGCTCCAGGTACTCCGCGAAGTCCCACCGGCCGGTGATGTAGGCGATCACCGAAAAGGCGAAGGCGCAGATGAAGAGGCAGCCGGGAGCCAGCCCGTCCAGCCCGTCGGTGATGTTCACGGCGTTCGTCATGCTGACGATCACGAGCATGACGAAGAAGGGGTAGACGATGCCGAGGTCGAGCACGGGGCGGCTCACGAACGGCAGGTAGATGCAGGTCCCGTAGTCGCCGGCGCGGAAATAGTGGTAGAGCCAGAACCCGGCGCCCAGTCCGATGACCACCTGGACGGCGAGCTTGGCGAACATCGAGAGGCCCTTCGTCTTCGGGCGCGTCAGCTTCCAGTAGTCGTCCGCGATCCCGAGCAGGGTGAAGGCCAGGGCGACGGCGGTGATGATCCCGAGATAGGGGCCGGTGGGGGCGGCGGGGGGCACCGAGCGTCGGTCGTGCGGGGACGGGGACCGGGCCGCGTCCGCCC
>CAYUME010000092.1:0-4697 GCA_964445475.1 uncultured Planctomycetia bacterium | reverse complement strand
GCCCCCGAAACCCGGATCGCCGGCGAGACGTCCACCGCGGCGGCCACCTGCAGCTCGCGCCCGTACATGTCGCCGAGGGCCGCATCGGGGCTGTAACGGCTCGGGAACCAGCTGAACCGGCCCCATGCGCCGACGGCCAGCAGGATGCCCAGCATCAGGAAGGCCCCGCCCATCGTCGGCGTCTGCGCCTTCGTGGCGTGCAGCTCCGCCAGCCGCTCCGAGTCCTTGATCTCCGCGTGCTCGCCGATCTTCCTGCGGCGGAGCCAGCGGATGACGACGGGACCGATGAGGACGCAGAGCAGGAAGGCCGTCACGGCGGCCAGGGAGGCCCGTGCCGTGATGTTGTGCAGAAGGGGAAGCAGGTCCTCCAGCCACCGGTAAAGCATCGCGGTCTCCTCCGGGCGCGGGGCGGGTCCGGGCCCCTCCCCGGCGCCCCCATCTTTTATCGGCCGGATGGGCCGCAGACTTCGACGAACGATGCGCGATTCGGGAAGGAACAGGACGGACGGATGCCGTCAGGCAGAGAAGGAATCCAGGACCCGTTCCAGCGCCATCGCCCGCGACCCCTTCAGCAGCACCATGTCCCCCGGCCGGAGATACTGGGCCAGCGCCTTCGACGCCGCGCCGGCATCGGGGACCTCGCGGACCGCCACCCGGTCCCCCGTCAGCTCCCGGAACCGCGCGGCGGCAGGTCCCACCTCGACGCCGACGAAGACCGCGCACCCCAGGTCGATGCGGGCGAGGGCCTCCCCGATGCTGCGGTGGAACCGCGGCGACTCGGGCCCCAGCTCGCGCATGTCCCCGAACACCACCACCCGTCGCCCGCTCGGCTTCAGCCGGCTGAACTCCGCGATCGCGGCCAGCGTCGAGGCCGGGTTGGCGTTGTAGGCGTCGTTCACCCAGACGATCCCGCCCGCCTCCCGGACTTCCATCCGCATCCCGGGCGGGTTGAACCCCTTCAGGCGCTCGGCCGACTCCTCCACCGGCACGCCGGCCTCCCGGGCGGCGGCCGACGCGGCCAGCGCGTTGTGCACGTTCCACTCCCCCAGCATCTCCAGCCGGAAGACCGTCTCCCCCACCCGGAACCGGATGGCGCGCGCCTGCCACTGGATGTCGACGGCCTTCACCTGCGCGCCGTGCCCCACACCGAACGTCACCGCCCGGTGCCGGCACGTCTGCGCCATCGCCGCCGTCCAGGCGTTGTCCGCGTTCAGGACCGCCGTGCCCCCCGCGCGGACGTGGTCGAGCAGCGAGGCCTTCTCGCGCGCCACCCCCGCCTCGTCGCCCAATCCCTCGAGGTGCGAGGGACCGACGTGCGTGATCACGGCGACGTCCGGCCGGATGACCGCTCCGAGGGCGGCAAGCTCGCCGGGGTGGTTGGTCCCCGCCTCGACCACGAGGACCTCGTCGTCCCCCGACGCCCCCAGGAGCGTCAGCGGCACGCCGATGGCGTTGTTGTAGCTCTTGACCGCCCCGGCCACCCGCAGGCGGCCTCGGAGGATGTGCGAGAGCATCTCCTTCGTCGTCGTCTTGCCGTTGCTCCCGGTGACGGCGATCACCCGGGCCCGGAGCCGGTCGCGGTGCGCCGCGGCCAGCCGGCCCACCGCCTCGACCGCGTCCGTCACGCCAACGACCGGCACCCCCGCACGCACCTCCACCGCGCGATCGACCACGATCCCCGCCGCCCCTTTCCGGACGGCGTCGGGGACGAAGTCGTGTCCGTCGAACCGCGGGCCCCGGATGGCGACGAAGCAGTCGCCCGGCCGGATCGTCCGGGTGTCGATGGAAAAGCCGCCCAACGCCACGCCGCCGGGGCCTGAAAGCGCGCCGCCCGTGTCGGCGGCCACCCGGGCGGCCGTGAAGCAACTTGTTTCCGCAGAGCACATTACATCGGATCTCGTCGCGGCCGGGGAATCGAGGATGTCGCCCATTCAACCTATATATCGGCTTGCACCGGTCGGAATCATGATGCCGTGCGTGACCTCACCGCATCGCAACGCGTCACGCCGCAAAGCGAAGTGCCTCTTCTGCCACGCTCTACGCTCTACGCTTCACACGCCACCCCCTCCCACCTGCTCCGCGTCGCGCTACGACCTCCCCGCCAGTGCCTCCCGCGCCACCGCCCGGTCGTCGAACGGCCGCGTCCCGTCGCGGAATATCTGACAGGTCTCGTGTCCTTTCCCCGCGATCAGGACGATGTCGCCGGCCCGGGCCTCCGCGATCGCCGTACGGATGGCCTCCCGCCGGTCGACGATCGTCCGCGCCCGTCCGGGCTCGCGCATCCCGGCCCGGATCTCGGCCAGGATCGCCTCCGGCTCCTCCGAGCGCGGGTTGTCGGACGTCAGGATGACGACGTCGGACCGCTCCTCCGCCGCCCGCCCCATGGCCGGCCGCTTGCCGCGATCCCGGTCCCCCCCGCACCCGAAGACGCAGATCAGCCGGCCCCGCGCGAGCGGCCGGAGGCAGTCGAGGACGCTCCGCAGCGAGGCCTCCGTGTGGGCGTAGTCCACCAGGACCGCGAAGTCCTGGCCGGCATCCACCGGCTCGAGCCGGCCGGGGACGGCGGTCAGCGCCTCGACCCCGCGCCGGACCGTCTCCAGGTCGACACCCATCGCGCGCGCGGCGGCGGCGGCGGCCAGGATGTTGTACGCGTTGTGGCGGCCCATGAGGCGCGTGTCGACCGGCACGGACGCACCCTCCGCGCGAAGCGTCAGACGCGTCCCCCGGAAATCGACCGCATGGACCTCGGCGGACACGTCCGCGCCGGGGCGCAGACCGTACCCGACGACCGGGACGCGCGCGAGGGCGCGATAGGACTCGGCGGCCGCGTCGTCGAGGTTCAGCACGGCGGCCGCACCCGCCTCCAGCGAGGCGAAGAGGAGCCCCTTCGCCTCGCGGTAGGCCTCGGCCGTCCGGTGGTAGTCCAGGTGGTCCTGCGCGAGGTTGGTGAAGAGACCGACGCGGAATCGGACGCCCTCGACGCGGCGCTGGACGAGGGCGTGGGAGGAGACTTCGAGGACGGCCGCGCGACACCCGCCCGCAACCATCGCCGCCAGGTGCCCCTGCAGCTCGACGGGCCCCGGGGTCGTGTTGGGGGCGGGCATGACGCGGCCGGCGACGACATACTGCACCGTGCCCAGCATCCCGCACGGCCGCCCGGCGGCCTCGAGGATCGACCGCAGGAGGAAGGCCGTGGTCGTCTTCCCCTTCGTCCCGGTGATCCCGACGACGTCCATCCGCTCCGACGGCCTGCCGTGGAAGGCCGCGGCGAGCCGCGCGACGGCGGAGCGCGCGTCGGGCACGAGAAGGAGGGGGACCGGCGGGACGGGTTCAGGCCGGCGCCAGGCCACGATGGCCGCTGCGCCGCGCGCCAGCGCCTCCGGGACGAACCGGGTTCCGTCCTCCCGTTCGCCGGGCACGGCGACAAAACAATCCCCCGGCCTCACCTGCCGCGAGTCGCAGGAAAGGCCGGTCACGTCCCGGTCGTCGAACGGGTCCGGAACGCCGTCCGGGACGGCGCGCCAGAGCGCGGAGAGGCGCATCGTCTGTTCCAAGGCCCAGAATCCAGAAACCCCATGAAATCCGAGCGTCCGTTCCCGGGCGATCGGACGGGGGATGCCCCCCGCCGCGCTCACCGCGCCGTCGCCTGCGCCGTCGTCTTCTCCTTCGGCGGGACCTCGAGGAGGCGAAGCGACCGGTCCAGGATGCGCCCGACGATCGGCGCCGTCACACGCCCCCCGTAGTATTCCCCGCCGCGGGGCTCGGCGACGACGACGGCCACGCACAGCCGGGGGGAGTCGGCGGGCGCGAAGGCGGCGAAGGAGGCGATGTGGCCGCCGTCGTACCGCCGGGTAGCGGGGTTGTACCGTTGCGTCGTGCCGGTCTTGCCCGCGACGGCGTAGCCGTCGAGGCGCGCCCGCGTCCCCGTCCCCGACTCCACGACGGTCTCCAGCGTCCGCCGGACCTGCGCGACCGTGGAGGACCGCAGGACACGGCGGGGCTCCTCGGAGGGGGGGGCCCAGGCCAGGCGCCCGACGCCGTCGAGCGCCCCGCGCACGATCCGCGGCTCGACCCGGTATCCGCCGTTGGCGATGACGGCATAGGCCCGCGCCAGCTGCAGCGGCGTCACCGCCATCTCGTGACCGATCGGAACCGAGGTGGTCGTGTAGACGCTCCAACGGCCCAGCGGGGCGAGCATCCCGGCGGACTCGCCGGGAAGCGGGATCCCCGTCTCCTCGCCGAACCCGAACGCCGCGATCCACCGCCGGAGGCCGGCGACGCCCCGCGCCTCCGCCAGCCGCAGCCCGAGCTTGACCGCCCCGATGTTGCTCGACTTGACGATCACGTCGCGCACGCTGAGCGCCCCGTACGGGTGGTGGTCGTGGATCGTCCGACCCGAGACCGTCCAGGCTCCGTTCTCGCACGACACCTTCTCGTCGAGGGTGGCCAGCCCCTCCTCCAGGAGGGCGGCCAGGACGAACGGCTTCATCGTCGACCCCGGCTCGTACGTGTCCGTCACGCATCGGTTCCGGCGCGTCGCGGGGTCGGCGCCTCCGAAGTCGTTCGGGTCGAACGTGGGGCGGTTGCCCATCGCCAGCACGTCCCCCGTGGCGGGGTCGAGGACGACGGCACACGCCCACGCCGGCCGGTGCTCCGCCATCGCCAGGTCCAGCTCCTCCTCCACGATCCACTGGACG
>CAYUME010000091.1:0-11145 GCA_964445475.1 uncultured Planctomycetia bacterium | reverse complement strand
CGGCTGGCAGCCGGTCGCCGCCATCGGCGCCATCTGGCACGTCGCCGGCCGGATCGAGAACGGGAAGGTGGCCCAGGAGCCGGACGGGGAGTTCGCGGGGGTCAACGCCTTCGACGGGTTCTACTGGAACGACGCGAACCGGGACGGCCTCGTCCAGCGCGCCGAGTGCGCCATCGTCCCGGCACGGAAGGCGGCGAAGAAGGGGGAGGGCGGGCAGGCGCCGCTCCCGGTCACGAACGGCTGGGGCGGCAAAGTCGACTGCGGGCTGGCGATCTACGCCGACGGGATCGTGCGGTACAAGCCCGTCTCGTTCACCGACGACGGCGCGCCGTGCTACGGCCCGGAGGGGACGTCGCAACTCGGTGTCAAGGACCACGGCTGCCTGGTGCCCGTCGAGCGCGACCGGGTGCTGCTGGTGCTGAGCGGGACGGGCTACGGGGAGGACAGCTACCTGCGGGCGTTGGAGCTGGAGACGTGGCAGGAGCTCTGGCGCTACCCCGCGTACGCGCACGGCGTCCACGGCTCCCACAAGGCGCCGATGGCCGGGCCGGGCCTGATCCTCGGGGCGCTCAAGATCTGCGGCGTCGCGCACATCGACGACCGGGCGGGGACGGTCTTCTGCATCCGGGGGAACCTCGGCGAGGACTTCCTGGTGACCACGGACGGCTTCTACGTCGGCACGCTCTTCCGCGACTCGCGCCAGCCGGGTCCCGCGCTGCCGCCGCGCGAGGAGGACCTCGTCGGGAAGTCGATCATGTCCCAGACGGAGGGGAGCGAGCCGTTCAACGGCTGGTTCGGGCGGCAGTCCGACGGGAAGGTCCGGATCTGCACGGGGATCCCGGGACAAGCCGCGCTGGTGGGCGAGGTGCGGGGCCTGGAGACGCTCCGGCGGTTCGCGGGTCCGCGCGTCGACGTCACGGCCGCGCAGATCGTGAAGGCGGAGGAGGAGGGCGCCCGCCGGTCGGCGGCGGGTGCGGCGCGGAAGACCTTTGCCGTCAAGCCGATGCCCGCCCCGCCGAAGGTGGACGGGGAAGGCGGGGACTGGAAGTCGGTCTCGTCGTGCTCCATCGAGCGGCGGGGGGCGTCGGAGCGCGGGCATGTCCGGCTCGCGTACGATGCACAGCGCCTCTACGTCTTCTTTCATGTCGAGGACGCCTCGCCGTGGCGGAACGAGGGGAAGGACGCCGCTCGGCTCTTCAAGACCGGCGACGCGGTGGACCTCCAGCTATCCGTGGACGAGACGGCGCGGGAGGCGAAGGACGTCGGGCCGTCGCACCTCCGGCTGGTCTTCGCGCCGCTCGACGGGAAGCCCGCCTGCGTCCTGATGCGCCCCGTGGAGCCGGGCGCGCCGGCCGACAAGGCGTACGTGTACAGCTCGCCCGTCGGGAAGCGGCGGTTCGACCGTGTGGAGGCGCTCGAGGGCGCGCAGGTGGCCGTCAAGGCCGAGGCCGCGCGCTACAGCGTGGAGGCCGCGGTGCCTCTGGAAGCGCTGGGGCTGAAGCCGCGGCCGGGGCTGCGGCTGCGGGCCGACGCGGGGTTCATCTCGTCGGACACCGCGGGGACGATGAACGTCGCGCGGACGTACTGGTCGAATCCCGCGACGAGCCTGACGAGCGACCTGCCGGGGGAGGCGTGGATGCAGCCGGCGGCGTGGGGGGAGCTGGTGTTCGAGTAAGGCAACAAACGGCACGGTGTGCGGCTGCCGCACCGGGTGTTGCCTATCTGTGGGAGGACTCTTTCGGCCCGGGGGGGGCGACGAAGAGGAGCGGCCAGCGGTCGAGGGACTTCGTCTGGCCGCCGCGGGACTCCTGGATGAAGGGCCCCTTCGCGCCGGTGAGGCCCGCGACAACGGCGAGCGCCCCCTCCTCGCAGACGAACGGGACCGTCCCCTCATTCCCCCGGTTGTAGTAGATGTAGCCGCCCAGGATCTCCGTGCGCCCCCCGCCCTTCGTGTGCACCGCCGTCCCCGCCTTCTCCGTCTTCAGGTTCAGGATCCAGAGCGTCCCGCCGTCGTTGAGGACCTTCGTCTCCTTGCTCTCCGGGTTGAGCTGGCGGGCCCAGACCGCCTGTCGGCGGAAGACCCACGGGCTTCCGCAGACGTCGTCGAGGAAAAGTTTCCCGGTCCCCGTGTTCCGGTAGGACCCGCCGAGAATCGCGGCTTTCACGACGAGCGTCCGGGAGGCCGCGTGCTCGAGATAGCAGGCGGCCTTGTTCGCGTAGCCGGACTCGAACCGCTCCAGGATCACCGCCGGCGCCGCACCGTCCTCGAACCGGAAGGCCGGCTTGTCCGAGCCGGCGAAGCCGTCGCCGGTCCCGAGGATCGATTCCATGCCGATGACCCGGCGGACGGCGCCGCGGATGCGGACGGTGTCATTGATCGTGTAGGTCCCCCTGGGGAAGTAGACGGTCGTCTTGCCGAAGTCGATCGCCTTCTGGATGCCGGCGGTGTCGTCGCCCTTGTCGTTCGGCGCGGCGCCGAAGGCGGCGACGCTGGCCCAGTCCTTCGGGTCGTCCCAGGGGATCGCGGGCGGGTCCTCGACGGGGAGGCGGAGCGTCTTCGCCGGGCCGGGGAAGAGCGTGACGGGGGCGTCGGAGGCGAAGTCCTCGACGGCCGGGCCGGGGAGGTCGCGGCCCCCGCTGCGGATCGCGGCCGTGTAGCCCTGGACCTGGAGGTTGCGGGCGACGAGCCGGCCCTCGTTCTCGATCGCCGCGGGCGAGGCGCCGCCGGCGAAGTTGCCGTCGATGAGCACGGTCAGCCCGCTCTCCAGCCGGAGCGCCGGCACGGCGTTCCGGCTCGTCAGCCCCCGGATCGAGAGCATCTGTTTCTGGTTGAGGATGCCGGCGACGCGCTGGTCCTCGAGCGTGAGGTGCTCGATCGCCTGGCTGTACTGGCCGATGGTGGACCAGATGCCGTAGTCGAACCCCTCGATGCGGACGTTGCGGAAGAGGGCGGGGCCGGGCCAGCTCGTGACGAGGGCGAGGCCGGCCTTGCCGCGCTTCTGCGGGTCGGAGGAGCGGATCGTCACGTCCTCGACCAGGCCCTGGTTGTTGTTGAAGTAGTGCAGGCCGACGGCGCCGGAATTGCCCGAGCCGACGTCGATCGTGAGGTTGAAGACCGAGTTGCGGAAGGCCTGCCCGTTGGCGGACTTCGGGTTCATGAAGTTGTCGTAGAGGGAGAGGACGGGGCGGGGCTTGGCGGGATCGTCGAAGCCGGGGCAGTTGTCCTTCAGCCGGATCACGGCGCGGTCGCGGCTCTGCCCCTGCCAGACGCGGCGCTTGAAGGATTTCGAGGCGACCTCCGCGGAGACGAGATACGTCCCGTTCGGGATGTAGAGGAGGCCGTTCTTGTCGTCGACGGCATTTTGAAGGGCCAGCGTGTCGTCGGTCTTCCCGTCGCCCTTCGCGCCGAAGTCGCGCTTCAGGTCGAGCGCGCCGGCATCGGCGGGGAACCGGATGTCGGGGGGCGCGACCGGCGCCGCGGCAGCGGCCGCAGAAAGGGAGAGCGCGAGGAGGGGCACGAGTCGCATGACATCGCCTCCGGGATCGCCATTATGGGCGCGAGGGACGGGCGCTGTCACACAAAATGGAGCGCGGCGAGGACCGGACGATTACGGCTTGACCGCCTTCGGCTCGAGGGGGCCGGTCTCGCCCGTTTGCGTGTAGCAGAGCCATGCCTTCGCGAGCCGGCGGGAGGGGAGCCAGCCGAGGTCGGGGGCGCCCGCCTCCGCCGCCGGGCGGATCTTCGGGCTTTCCAGGCATTTGCCGCCCCGGAACGGCTTCTGTTTCGGGGCGTCGCCGACGGCATAGGTGCAGACCCAGCCGGCGGGGAGGTTGACCGGCAGCAGCGGCGGAGGCGCGACATAGCGCCGGCCTTCGAGAACGGGCTTCGGGAGGCGGAGTCCGACGACCTCGTCCAGCCAGACCATCACGTAGGACTGGTCGGCGATCTCGTGGATGTTGCGGCCGTCGTGGTAGTCGGGGAAAGCGACGATGCCGCGGATGGCGGCGGCGGGGGGGATCGCGTCGGGGATCCAGAGCTCGAAATTCGCCTCGGCCAGCCTGCCCCGGACGGGGACGCTGGTCTTGTGCTCGGCGGCGGGGGACTGGAGGGCGGCGGTCGCGAAAAGGACGGTGGCGGCGAGGCGGAACGATGCCGGGGACTTCATCGGGCACCTCCTCGTGCCAAGGGGACAGGCTGCCGCGCCCGCGCGCGGCTGGCCCGATACCTTCGCCGGGAGGGGCCTGGGTGTGACGTGGATCAGGCTGGCAGCCGGAAACAGCTGGTCTTGCGGATGGATTGGGTGGGATGCAAGACAAGGCGCGGCGGTTGTTTGCCGCGCCTTGTCTTGCAAAGCGAGCCCCGCAGGGTGCGCGGAGCGCACCCTGCGGGGCGAGCGTCACGCCCGCCACGGCCGTTCGCGCTTCGCCTCCGCGATGGCCTCGCGGGCGATCTCGCAGTCGGTTTCCATCTGGAAGTCGAAGATCCCCGCCACGACGAAGTCCGCCCCGGAGTTGAATGCGTACTGGAAGGCCTTCCGCGGGGGGATCGCGCCGGCGGCCATCACCTTATAGGCGAACCAGGGCTTCTCGATCTTCGCCATCGCCGCCCGGACGGCCTCGGGGTCCACGCACCAGAAGTTGTCGTCCTTGTTGGAGACGACGTCCTCGCCCTGCTCGGGCCGGCGGGCGGAGAAGTAGTCGAGGGGGTGGATCGTCTTGACGTAGAAGTCGGCGCCGACGCCGGCCTTCTCGCACGCGACGGGAACGGCGAGGGCGTGGCCGGCGACGCCGGCGGGGAGGCCCTGCTTCTTGATCTCGGCGATCGCCTTCGCGATCAGGTCCACCTTCCCCTTCTGCACGAGGCGGTCGGCGACGTTGCCCTGGATGTAGATGGCGTGGGCGCCGCGGTCGGCGGAGGCCTTGATGCTGTCGTACCGCTCGTACTCGGCGGAGTAGTCCTGGACGATCCACTGCAGCTTGCCGCCGTGCTTGTCGCGATAGTCCATCACGACCCGGGCGGCCTGGGGGTTGGTGTTGAGGGTGTTGATACCGAAGCGCTCGGCAAGGCGGAGGGTCTCGAAGACCTTCTCGTCCGTGAAGTAGCGTTTCAGCAAGGTGGAGACGTAGACCAGCTCGCGGCTGTGGGCGAAGCCGCCGATGAGGTTGCCGCCGAGGACGAGGCGGGTGATCTCGAGCTTGCCGACCTTGCCGGTCGGGAGGAGGGGCTTGGGGGCGGCGGGGGGCGGGGGCGCGGCCCCGGCGGGCGGCGCGTCCTGCGCCAGGACGCGCTCCTCAAGGCTGAGGCCGAGGGCGGCTGCCGCGGCGGCGGCTTTCGCGGAGTCGGCGAAGAAGCAACGGCGGCTTTTCTTCTCCGGCATGGTCATTCCTCCTTTTTCAACGGCGCGTCGGGCGGGGCCGGCCGTGACGGGCCGCCCTCCAGGTATCCGTGACGGACGAGGAACCGGTCCGCCTCGACGAGCGTGCTCTCCTGCCACGGGGACTTGTTGAAGAACCCGTGGCCGACGCCTTCCGCCACGAAGACGGTCGCCTCGAGGCCCAGGCCCCTCGCCTTGGCGGCGTACGCCCTCCCGCCCGGGATGAACTTCTCGTCGCGGCTCCCGTAGAAGAGGACAACCGGCGGGGCGCCCTTCGAGAGGCTTGCCACCGCATCGATCGCCTTCGCCCGGTCCGGCGGGGCGCCTCGGCCGGCGAAGAAGGCGGCGTCGAGGAGCGCGGGATTGAAGAGGACGAGCAGGTCCGGCCGCGAGGAGACGGCCGCGTCCTCCCCGTCCGCCTCCAGCCCCGCGGTGACGGCCGTGCAGGCGGCGAGATGGCCGCCGGCCGAGCCTCCCGCGGCGGCGATCCGGGCGGGATCGATGCCGAGCCCGGCGGCGTGCTGGCGCATCCAGCGGACGGCGCTCTTGGCGTCCTCGACACAGGCGTCGGGCGCGACGTTCTGGCGGGACTTGACCCGGTAGTCGGCGCGCGCCGCGACCATCCCGCGCCCGGCCAGGTAGGCCGCCTGCGGCTCGAACTGCGCCACCGTGCCCGACGTCCATCCCCCGCCGAAAAAGAAGACAATGGCGGGGCGGCGATCCTCCGCCTTCCAGCCGGGGGGGAGGTGGACGTGGATCTGCAGGTCCCCCTGGGGCGTCTTCTTGTAGACGTGGGACGTCGCGTCGCCGCCGTCCGCGGTCCATCCGGGAAGGGGGAGTCCCAGGAGGAGGCCGGCCGCCGCCGCGAGTCCCACCGACGCACGATTCATCGGGAAGCTCCTTTCGTCTGGATGCGAGTCCGGAGCCCGGGCACCCCGCTCCGGCGCTACCGGGATTTCAGGTGGCGGTCGATGAATTTCTTCACCGCCTGGAGGTGCTCCTCCCCGCCGAAGCCGTGCCCGGCCCCCTCGACAGGGACAAAGGTCGCCTCGACGCGGGCCTGCCGGAGGGCGGCGTAGAGGATCTCGCTCTGGTGGATCGGCACGAGGTTGTCCTTGTCGCCGTGCATGATCAGGAACGGCGGGTCGTCGCCGGTCACGTACGTGATGGGGTTCGCCCGTTTGCACGCGTCCGGCCGCTCCCGGATCGGCCCGCCGACCAGCTTCGACTCGGGGGAGGCGGCGCCGTCATGCAGGATCCGGCTGTCCGGCGGGGCGTGGGCGTCCATCTGGAGGAAGTCGGTGGGGCCGAACCAGTCGACGACGGCCTGGACGCGGCTGGAGACGCCGGCGCTGCCGCCCGTCCCCTCGAGGTCCTTCGCGTCCCCGGAGGTGCCCAGCAGGGCCGCCAGGTGCCCGCCCGCCGAGGAGCCCCACGCCCCGATGCGGCCGGGATCGAGCCGATAGGCCTTGGCGTTCGCGCGGAACCACCGCACCGCCGCCTTGCAGTCCTCGATCTGGGCGGGGAAGACCGCCTGCCGGCTGAGCCGGTAGCTGATGCTGGCCACGGCATAGCCTTCTGCGACGAGAAAGCGCGCGGGGCACGGCCCCTTGCTGCCCGACTGCCATCCGCCGCCGTGTATCCAGACCACGACGGGGTACGGGCCCGGGGAGGCCGTCGGCAGGAAGAGGTCGAGCTTCAGCGATCCCCGGTCGGGACGGGCGTACTCCTGGTCCTTGAGCACGCCCTCGGGGGAGGGGGTCCCGGGCGGAGCGGGCTCCTGCGGGGCGGCAGCCGGGGGCGCTTCCCGGGGCCGCTTCCTCTCGCCGGCCGGGCGGTCCGCGGCGACGGCGGAGAGGCCCGCGAGCACCGCGGCGGCGTGAAGGAGGGAGACGGACGCGACACGCGAAAACAACGAGGCGGATGCCCCGACCCTGGCGCCTCCGGCCGCGGCCGGGACGGCGCCCGCGAAAACGGCCCGGCTACGACGACCCCTTCCGCGCGCGCGGCTCGCGGTAGCCGGGTCCGAGAAGAAGCGGCATCACCGCGCGAAGCTCGGCTTCCGTCACCGCACCGTCGCCGTCCGCGTCCGCCTTCCCGAATAATTCCGCCAGCTCCGCCGTGTCGTCCGCCTCCATCGCCGCCCGTTCCTCGAGGCTCAGCCTCCGGTCTCCGTCCTTGTCGTACTTGAGGAGCATCGCCTCGTTGCTGAGCTTCTCGTCCCGCGACGTGGGACGGGCGTTGCGGGGGGCCAGCTCGGTCCAGGCCTCCCGGACACGAGGGGCGCAGGACGCGAACTCTTCGCGGTTGAGGGCGCCGCTCTGGTCCGCGTCGGCCGCCCGCACGAGGGCGATCAGCCTCGCCAGGAAGGGCTCGAGCCCGCGCGCGTCGTCCTCGTCCGCCGCGGGAGGCTCTTTCGCGGATGCGCCGAGCAGCTTCCGGAGGGCCTCCTCGGCCTCGCGCGGCCGGAACCCCCGCGGCCCGGGCTCGCCCTGGTAGGCGACCGTCCCCGCCGTGTCGATGACGTAAAGCCGGTCCGGCCAGCCCGCGTACGCGTTCCCCACAGCGTTGTCCATGCCGTCGAGCAGACAGGGGATCGAGAGCTTCAGGTCCTTGACGCAATCCGAAGCGGCCGCCTCGCGCTCGTCGGCCTTGACGGGCTCCTTCAGGCGGATGCCGTCGCGGTCATTGACGGCCGCCCGCCGGCCGTCGACGGGATGGGCCTCGCGGATATAGACGATGTAAAGATCGGCTTTGTCTCGGTACTGCCGGTAGATGGCCTCGAGGCTCCCGGCCTCTTTGCGGAACGGGGGTCAGGTGTAGCTGGCGAAGATGAGGAAGACGGGGCGCTTGCCCCGGAAGGCGGAGAGCGTGACGGTCTTCTCCTTCCCGCCGAGGAGGGGAAGGGTGAAGTCGGGAGCGGGAGCCCCGACCCGGGGCCCCCCGTCCGAGAGCCGGGTACGGGGCTGCGCGGAGGCGTGAAGCGCCGCAAACGCAAGAAGCGCCGAGGACAGCAACGCGGTGCGTCGGGTCATGTCGGCCTCCGGTGTGCGTCGGATCGGGCCCCCCATTATAACCCGCGGGGGTGCGAAAGGTCACGCACGAGCGGCTCCCCCCCTTCCCGTCCGGGGATCCGAGCGGCCGCTCAGGGCCCGCCCACGCAGTGGAGCGTCTTCGCGGTGCGGATGTAGAGGTGGCGCCCGGCGGGGGCGATCGAGGCCCGGCAGGGGGGATCGCCCATCCCGGCCGTGCCCAGAAGCCGCAGGTCCTCCGACGCGAAGACACTCGCCGTCCCGTCCTCGTTCATGCAGAAGATCTTCCCGTCGGCGGCGGTGGGGGAAGCGCGGAAGACCTCCCGGCCCGGCGGCGTGACGTCGCAGAGCACCTCGCCCGTCTTCGGATCGAACCCGACGAGCCGCTTCCGGTCCCCGTCCAGCACGTAGACGCGCTTCCGGTAGTAGAGGGGCGTGCAGACGTCGGGGGTGACCTCCTTCGTCTGCCAGGCGACCGTCCCGCCATTCCCGTCGGGGCGCACCGCGTAGAAGGGGCCGTTCTTGGGGGTGGCGACGAAGAGGAGCCCCTCGGCGGCGAGCGGCGACGGGATGATCCGCCAGAGGCCGACCCGGCCGGGGTTCCATCCGTCCCACCGCCAGAGCTCGGCACCCGTTCCCGGGTCGTGCCCGGTGAGGCAGTCCGCGCCGAAGAGGACGATCTCGGGTCGCCCGCCGTCCGTCCGCAGGACGGGCGTGCCGTAGGCGTCCTTGGACTCGTCCTTCGCAAGTGTCGTCCGGACGTGACGCACGAGGTCTTTCCCCGTCTTCGGATCGACGACGAGGAGGAGGGAGTCGAGGGGCGTCTCCAGGCGGGGGCCCTGGTAGGGCTGGTCGCGCCGCAGGATCGGCACGTAGAGCCTTCCGTCGTGGAGGAGCGGGCTGGCGCCGTATCCCCAGAGATGGACGAAAGGCCCGTGGTCCTTGATGAGGTTGCGCGACCAGAGGGGGGTGCCGTCGGGGGCGAAGGCGGCGAGGTCCCCGCTTCCGAACAGGAAGATCGCCCGGTCGGCGTCGGCGACGGGCGAGCAGGATGCCATGTTGTTCACGAATCGGGCGCTGAGCTTCCAGACGCGGGTGTTCATCCCCGCCACGCGGCGCCACAGCTCCCGGCCGGTCGCCCGGTCGAAAGCGAGGGCGACGAGCTCCCGGCTCGCGTCGTCGACGGCGGTGACATAGACGCGGTCCCGCACGACAGCGGGGGTGGAGGCGCTGGCCCCGGGGAGGGAGGCGGACCAGAGGCGGTTCTCGGCGAGGCCCCACGTCACGGGGAGGCCGGAAGCCTCGCCGGCGCCGGTGCAGGACGGGCCGCGCCACTGGGGCCAGTCCCCGCTCTCCCCGGGGGGGGCGGCCAGCAGCAGGGCGCCCAGAATCGCAAGGGCGGAAGACCTCATGCGGCGGATTATGCTCGATGCGCCCGCCCGTGTCCACGGGACTTCGCGGCGCCGGGCGAATTGGTTTGTATTCGAGACCGGGGCGCTGGTATAAGCGTGGCCATGCACACGAAAGCCGCGGCCGCCGACCTCGAGAGGCTGGTGCGCGACCTGCTCGTCCGGATCGGGGAGAACCCCGAGCGGGAGGGGCTGCGCCGGACGCCGCAGCGGTACGCCAAGGCGATCGAATTCCTCACGAGCGGCTACCGGGAGGACCCCGAGCAGGTCATGAACGGTGCGATCTTCGAGGACCCCTGCGACCAGATGGTGGTCGTCAAGGACATCGAGCTCTACAGCCTCTGCGAGCACCACCTGCTGCCGTTCCTCGGCGAGTGTCACATCGCCTACATCCCCGACGGGAAGATCATCGGGCTCTCGAAACTGCCGCGCCTCGTCGACGTCTACGCCCGCCGTCTCCAGGTGCAGGAGCGGCTCACCGCGGAGATCGCCAACGCCGTCAACCGCCTCCTGAAGCCCCGCGGGGTGGCCGTCGTGGTCAAGGCCTCCCACCTCTGCATGATGATGCGGGGCGTCCAGAAACAGCACTCCCAGGCGGTCACCTCCTGCATGCTGGGGATCTTCAAGAAGGACAGCCGGACACGCGCGGAGTTCCTGAACCTGATCCAGAAATAACGGCTCGGGTCCCATCCCGAAGCCCGGCAGGTGACGCCATGCCGGTCCAGACATATCCGGATACGCCGGGGGGGATGTACGAACACCTCAAGGCGCGGCTCCGGGACCTCGTTCCCGACGTGGAGCTGCACCTCAAGGCGGAGATCGCCTGCGAGGTGAACCGCCTGAAACGGGAGAAACGGGCGGTCATCCTCGGCCACAACTACATGGAACCGGCGCTCTTCCACTCCGTGCCGGACTTCACGGGGGACTCCCTCCAGCTCAGCCGCGTGGCCGCGAAGGCCGAGGCCGACCGCATCGTCTTCTGCGGCGTCCGCTTCATGGCCGAGACGGCCAAGATCCTCAACCCGGACCGGCGGGTCCTGCTTCCCTCCGAGAAAGGCGGCTGCTCGCTGGCCGCGGCCGTCACCGCGGAGGACGTCCGTGCGGCCAAGGCCCGCCTCCCCGGCGTCCCCGTCGTCACCTACGTCAACACGTATGCCGAGGTCAAGGCGGAGTCCGACTACGCCTGCACCTCGGGGAATGCCGCGGCGGTCGTCCGGCGCGTCTTCGCGGAGGGACACGACCGGGTCCTCTTCCTTCCCGACGAGTACCTCGGACGGAACACGGCGCAGGAGACGGGGGCGGCGTTCGTCCTGCCCGTCCGGGAGCCCG
>CAYUME010000090.1:9161-11234 GCA_964445475.1 uncultured Planctomycetia bacterium | reverse complement strand
GCCAACCAGGTCGAGTGCACCCTCAACGGGATCGGCGAGCGGGCCGGCAATGCCGCCCTCGAAGAGGTCGTCATGGCCCTCCGCACCCGGAAGGATGTCTTCGACTGCGCGACCCACATCCTGACGCCCGAGATCTACCCCTCCAGCCGCCTCCTCAGCTCGATCATCGGCTTCCCCGTGCCGCCCAACAAGGCCATCATCGGGGCCAACGCCTTTGCCCACGAGTCCGGCATCCACCAGCACGGCGTCATCATGGACAGCCGGACGTACGAGGTCATGCACGCCCAGGACGTCGGGTGGTCCACCGCCCGCCTCGTCCTCGGCAAGCACTCCGGCCGCCATGCCTTCCGGAAGCGCCTCCAGGAGATGAGCTTCACCCTCACCGACGAGCAGGTCGACAAGGCCTTCGCCCTCTTCAAGCGCCTGGCCGACCGCAAGAAGGAGATCTTCGACGAGGACCTCTCCGCCATCGTGGAGGACGAGGTCCTCACGCTGCCGCAGACGTTCGCCCTGAAATACTTCCATACCGTCAGCGGCAACGAGACGATCCCCACCGCGACGATCATCCTCGAGAAGGAGGGGAAGCCCCTCCAGGACGCCGCCTGCGGCGACGGCCCCGTCGACGCCGCCTGCAACGCCATCGACCGGATCACCGGCGTCGAGTGCGAGCTGGCCGGATTCACCCTGCGCGCCGTCACCGGCGGCAAGGACGCCGTCGGCGAGGTGCTCGTCTCCGTCCGCTCCGGCAGCGACGTCGCGCAGGGACGCGGCGCCTCCACCGACGTCGTCGAGGCGAGCGTTCGCGCCTACCTTCATGCCGTCAACAAGATCATCCACCGCCGCCGGAACGGGCTCGCCGCGACGCCCGCGCCGCGGCTGGACTACTGACCCCCTGACTCGGAGCACCGGACCGCCATGGCCAAGAACGTGAAACCGAAGAAGTCGCCGAAGTCCGCCGCGGTGTCCGCCCCGGCGAAGCCCGCGGGCCGCACCCACCGCATCGCGCTCATCCCCGGCGACGGCATCGGCCCCGAGGTCCTCGCCGAGGGCCTCAAGGTGATCGAAGCCGTCTCGCGTCGCGAAGGGTTCAAGGTCGAGACGACCCCCTTCGACTTCGGAGGGGACCGCTTCCTCCGCACCGGCGAGGTGCTCCCGGAGTCCGCCTTCGCGGATCTCAAGGCCTTCGACGCCATCTACCTCGGCGCCATCGGCCACCCCGACGTCAAGCAGGGCATCCTGGAGAAGGGCATCCTGCTCCGGCTCCGCTTCCATTTCGACCAGTACGTCAACCTCCGGCCGATCAAGCTCTATCCCGGCGTGGAGTGCCCCCTCAAGGACAAGGGGCCGGCCGACATCGACTTCCTCGTCGTCCGCGAGAACACCGAGGACGCCTACGCCGGCATCGGCGGCCACCTGAAGATCAACACACCCGACGAGGTCGCCATCCAGGAGATGATCTACACCCGCAAGGGCACCGAGCGCATCGTCCGCTACGCCTACGAGCTCTGCCGGAAGCGGGCCCGGAACCGGAAGCTCACCCTCTGCTACAAGGCCAATGTCCTGACGTACGGCCACGACCTCTGGGACCGCGTCTTCGCGGAGGTCGGCAAGGAATACCCTGACATCCGCCAGGAACGCGCCTACGTCGACGCGACGACGATGTGGATGGTCAAGAACCCCGAGTGGTTCGACGTCATCGTCACCACGAACATGTTCGGCGACATCATCACCGACCTCGGGGCCATGATCCAGGGCGGCATGGGCCTGGCCGCCAGCGGGAACCTCAACCCGACGGGCCTCTCCATGTTCGAGCCCATCCACGGGTCCGCCCCCAAGTACAAGGGCAAGAACGTCATCTGCCCGCTGGCCGCCATCGGCGCCGCCCAGATGATGCTCGAGCACCTCGGCGAGCAGAAGGCCGCCGCTCACATCGAGAAGGCCTTTGTCAAGGCCCTCGGCGAGGGTCACATCAAGGACCTCTCGACAAAATCCGGGCAGTCGACGATGCAGATGGGCGACATCATGGCCAATTTCGCCGCAACGCTGTAGGATCAGGCGCGCGCCCGGAAGGGC
>CAYUME010000090.1:0-9151 GCA_964445475.1 uncultured Planctomycetia bacterium | reverse complement strand
AAGGGCCGGTCGGGAGGGGGATTTCGCGGGCCGATGGGAGCGGGGGCGGGATCACAACCGCCCCGCCGGACGATGAACGACATCAAGATCCTCGACACCACGCTGCGGGACGGCACCCAGATGGAGGGGATCTCCCTCTCCCTCGAGGACAAGCTGGCTCTCGCCCGCCGCCTCGACGACTTCGGGGTGCACTACATCGAGGCCGGCTGGCCGGCCTCCAATCCGAAGGACACGGAGTTCTTCGCCACGGCCGCCGCGCGCCTGAAGCTCCGCAATGCCCGCCTGACCGCCTTCGGCAGCACCCGCCACAAGCATCACCGGGCCGACGAGGACGAGAACCTTCGCGAGCTGGTCTCCGCAAAGACCCCTGCCGTCTGCATCTTCGGCAAGGCGTGGGATTTCCAGGTCCGCGAGGCCATCCAGGCTTCCCTGGACGAGAATCTGGCCATGATCGCGGAGTCCGTCGCCTTCCTCAAGGCGAACGGCCGGGAGGTGGTCTTCGACGCCGAGCATTTCTTCGACGGGTTCAAGGCGTCCCCGGAATACGCCCTCGCCTCGATCGCCGCGGCCGAGCGGGCCGGAGCGGACTGGATCGTCCTCTGCGACACGAACGGGGGCGCGCTGCCCGCCGAGGTCGCGGAGGCGGCGTCGCGCGCCCGGGGCGCCGTCCGCACCCCCCTGGGCATGCACGCGCACAACGACGGGGGGCTCGCCGTCGCCAACACCCTTGCCGCCGTGCGCTCCGGCTGCACCATGGTGCACGGCACGATCAACGGCATCGGGGAGCGCTGCGGCAACGCCGACCTGTGCGGGGTCCTCCCCAACCTCCAGCTCAAGATGGGGCTCCGCTGCGTCCCGCCCGAGAAGCTCCAGACCCTCACCGACCTCAGCCGCCTTGTCAGCGAGGTCGCCAATCTCGTCCCGATCCCGAACCAGCCCTTCGTCGGCGACTCGGCCTTCGCGCACAAGGCCGGCATGCACGTGAGCGCCGTCGCCCGGAACGT
The DNA here is from genome assembly GCA_964445475.1 of uncultured Planctomycetia bacterium. Classification (GTDB taxonomy): domain Bacteria; phylum Planctomycetota; class MHYJ01; order CAYUME01; family CAYUME01; genus CAYUME01. The sequence goes on along the minus strand of CAYUME010000090.1, from coordinate 8,147 downwards.
CCGCTGCTACGAGCACGTCGCCCCCAACGCGGTGGGCAACGCGCGTCGCGTCCTCGTCTCCGAGCTGGCGGGCGGGGCCACCCTGGCCATGAAGGCGCGCGACCTCCATCTCCCCGAACTGCTCGACCACGACGCCCGGCTCGCCCGACGGGTCTTGAGCCGCGTCAAGGACCTCGAGAACAAGGGGTATCACTTCGAGGGCGCCGAGGCGTCCTTCGCCATCCTCGTCCACCGCGAGGCCGGCCTCTTCCGCCCCTACTTCGACCTGATCGGATTCCGCGTCCTCGTCGAGCGCGACGCCACGGGCTCCCCGCGCACGGAGGCCACCATCCGCGTGAAAGTGGACGGGATGGAGGAGCACACGGCGGCGGAGGGGGACGGACCGGTCAACGCCCTCGCTCTCGCGCTGCGGAAGGCCCTGGAGAAATTCTCCCCGGGACTCAAGGACGTCCACCTCAGCGACTACAAGGTCCGCGTCATCAATCCCGAGCGCGGGACGGAGGCCAAGGTCCGCGTCCTGGTCACCTCCCGCGACTCGAAGGGGTCCTGGAGCACGCTGGGCGTCTCCGAGAACCTCCTGGAGGCCTCCTGGCTCGCCCTCTGCGACAGCGTCCAGTTCAAGCTCCTCCGCGACCGCGTCAAGCACAAGGGCGCCTGACCGGCCGGCCCTCAGGCCATCTCCGCCTTCCGCCCCCACCCGCCCAGGAGGTGCAGGTGGACGTGGAAGACGACCTGTCCCGCCTCCGCGTTGCAGTTGAAGATGAGCCGGTACCCGCTCGCGGCAATCCCCTCCCGCCCGGCGATCGTCGCCGCGGCGAGGACCATCTCCCCGATCAGCCCCTCATGCGAGGGCGTGAAGTCGTTCACGGTCGCCAGGTGATCTTTCGGGACGATCAGGATGTGCGTGGGCGCCTTCGGCGCGATGTCCCGGAAGGCGATCACCCGGTCGCTTTCGAACACGGGCTTCGCCGGGATCTCCTTCGACACGATCCGGCAGAAGATGCAGTCGGCCATCGGGGCTCCCTCCAACCGGGGTCGGCGACCGGCATCCCGCTCCCGACGCGACGCGCGGCGGGGCGGCCGATCACGTGCCGCTCCTCGCCTTTCGAATGGACTCCTCCGCCTGATCCGCGTTGATCCGGCGCGCCTCCTGGAAGTCCTCCCGGGCCCCGGGGACATCGCCGGACGCCTCCCGCGCCATGCCGCGCGCGACGTGGATGTCGACAAGAAGCCGGCTCAGGAAGAGGGCGCGGGGGCGATCCGAGTAGGTCCCGGATTCGTTCGGCCTCGCGCTGCGCAGGAGCGCGCCGCCGGCCGTGCGAAGCGCCGCGTCGAAGTCCTCGATCGATCCGGCCGGGTCACCCAGCGCGAATCGGGCCCGTCCTCGACCGTACAGGGCCTCCGGGCTCACCGGGTCCTTGCCCAGGGCTGTCGTGAAGGCCTCCCGCGCGCCCGCAGGGTCACCCGAGTCCATGCGGGCCTCCCCCTGACGGCAGGCCTCGGCGGCCGCTTCCGTCGTCGCGGACGGCCGCGCCGCGCACCCGGTGACGGCGGCCGTGACCGCGCAGACCGCCATCGGCCACACGATCCATCCGGCTCGCATCGAAGGGGCTCCTCGTCTCAGAGGGATGAACGGTATCGCCGGTACAGGGAATTCACCGCACGTCGGACGCGAGCCAGTCGGGCCGCTTCCGGCCGCATCCGCGTCGCCGCCGCCTCGATCAGGCGGACCAACCCGCGCCAGTCGCCCAGGTCGATGAATTCCTCGGCCACGCCCTCCCCGGCAAAACGGCTTCTGCGGTCGGAGGCGCGATTGTGGTAGTTGCCGAGCGGACAGGCCAGGCCCGACGACCGGATTCCCGCAACGCGCAGCGCCGTCGCCTCGCACGTGCCCCCGTCCAGCAGGTCGCGCTGGAACCGGAAGACGCGGTCGCGGCGCCTCAACGACTCGGCCACGCGCACGAGCGCCGTCGTGGCCGCCGGGTCGAAGAGACCGGCCCGGTCCCCGAGGCGAACGACGGGGCCTTGCCCGATCGCGGCGCCGGCCCGCCAGCGGCTGGTCTCCACGGACACGACGACCGCCGTCCGCGGAATCAGGGGGCGACGGCCGGGGGTCCGCAGGGCGGCAGACACCCCGACGAACCCGACCTCCTCGGCGCGCGTGAAGACAGCCCGGACGGGCGGCTGACGCCTCGAAAGGGACAGGCGGCTCATCGCTTCCAGGATCGCCGCACAGCCGGCGAGGTCGTCCATCGCGCGTCCCCGGAGGCGTCGGCCGTCGCGCACGCAGGGCGGCAGGTCCCACATGCCGAACGCGGGGGAACCGACGACCGGCGCGTCGACCATCCTCGCCCGGACGAGCCGTCGCGCGCCCCGTCGCCGCTCGGAAGCCGTCGTGACAACCCGGCGGGAGCCGTCCTCGAGCCCGTACAGACGGAGGCGGGCCCCGCGTCGGACGCGCGGCGCGCCCCCGAGGACCTCCAGGTCGACGGTCGCCCCGCGCACGGCACGCACCCGGAACCCGGGGTGGTCCATGTGCGCCAGGAAAACGATCGGGACGCCCCGTGCGGCGTTCCGGAACGTGACGCACAGGTTGCCCGCCCTGTCCATCCGCCAGCGAAGCCGGCGCGACTCGGCCACCCGAATGATCGCGGCCGCCACGCGCTCCTCGTGAAAGGGGGCCGTGGGAAGCGCCACGAGCTCTCGCAGGATCCGGTCGGTCGGCTGCGGCATGCGCGGGGGACCCGATTAAACGCAACGGATCTATATACGTCCGTTCCACGTCGCCGTCAATCCCGCGCTTTCGTGCTGGACCGCCTGTCGGCCGAGGCTATAATGCGCGACATGACGCCTCGCAACACCGAGGATCTGCTGATCCGCCTCCATCGGGTGGGGCTGGCGCTTTCGAGCGAGCGGAACCGGGATGCCCTCCTCGAGCTCATCCTCACCGAGGCGCGTCGTTTCACGCACGCCGAGGCGGGGACCCTCTACCTCCGGGAGAGCGACCGCCTGCGGTTCACGGTCGCCCAGAACGACCGCCTGGCGCGCCGCGACGGCGACGCGGGCCACTCGGCCTCCACGCTCCAGAACGTGACGATCCCGCTCGACGAGTCGAGCATCGCCGGCTATGCCGGAACCACCGGCCAGGTCCTGAACTTCGAGGACGTCTACGCGATCCCGCCCGACCGGCCTTACCATTTCAACCGGGACTTTGACGCCCGCAACGGATACCGCACCCGCTCGATGCTGGTCGTCCCGATGAAGGACATCGAGGGGCGCGTGCTCGGCGTGGTCCAGCTCATCAACGCCTTGGACGCGTCGCGCGTCTCCGTACCTTTCGACGCCGCCCTCGAGCCCCTCGTCCTCTCGCTGGCTTCCCAGGCCGCCGTCTCCGTCCGGAACGCGCAGCTGACGGAGGACCTCAAGGACGCCCAGTACGACACGATCTTCCGCCTCTCCGTCGCCGCCGAGTACCGCGACGCCGACACCGCCCAGCACATCCACCGGATGAGCCGCTATTCCGCCGCGATCGCGCGGGCGCTCGGCATGCCGCCGGAGGACGTCGAGCTCATCCTCCACGCCAGCCCGATGCACGACGTCGGGAAGCTGGGCGTCCCCGACGCCGTCCTCCAGAAGCCGGGGAAGCTCACGCCGGACGAGTTCCGCGAGATGCAGAAGCACACGATCATCGGCGGCAAGATCCTTACCCGGGCCCGCTCGACCATCCTGCAGGCCTCCGAATCGATCGCGCTGACCCACCACGAGAAATGGGACGGCACGGGCTACCCGAACGGGCTCTCGGGCGAGACGATCCCGCGGCCCGGCCGGATCACGGCCGTGGCGGACGTCTTCGACGCGCTCACCTCGAAGCGCTGCTACAAGCCCCCCTTCACGAACACGGACGCCGTCGACATTGTCCGCAGGGGCGCGGGAACCCAGTTCGACCCCGTTGTGGTCGAGACCTTCGTCCGCATCCTGGACGACCTCTTCGGGATCCAGAGGCAATTTGCAGACCCCGTGGCGCCCGCGTCCGGTCCGTGAACGGCGTCCCTCCGGGTCCTGTCGTACCGTCTCCGTGCCGCGGTTCCCCTTCTTGGAACGCCCTATGCGCATGAGCCCCTTCCTGATCCCCGCCGGCGTCTGCCTGTCCGCCTGCGGCGCCTCCTCCCCCGCACCGGATGCGGCGGCAGGCCCCGCGTCCCCCCTCCGCCCCGTCCGGGTCGACGCGACGTCGCACCGCCTCGCGAACGGCCTCCGCGTGATCCTCTCCGAGGACCACTCCGCGCCGACCGTCTCCGTCTGCGTCACCTACAATGTCGGCTCCCGCGACGAGCGGCCGGGCCGCACCGGGTTCGCGCACCTGTTCGAGCACATGATGTTCCAGGGCTCCGGGAACGTCGGCAAGGGAGAGCACTTCATCCTCGTCCAGACCAACGGCGGCAACATGAACGGCACCACCAGCACCGACCGGACCAACTACTTCGAGACCCTGCCGGTCAACCAGCTCGAGCTGGCGCTCTTCCTCGAGGCGGACCGGATGCGCTCGCTCGCGGTCACCGCCGCCAATTTCGAGAACCAGCGGAACGCCGTCCGCGAGGAGCGGCGCCTGAACTACGACAACCGCCCGTACGGGCGGACCTACGAGGCCCTCACCGATTGCGTCTACGACAACTTCGCCTACAAGCACTCGACCATCGGCGCGATGGCGGACCTTGACGCGGCGCCGCTCGCCGATCTCCAGGCCTTCTTCGACACGTACTACGCCCCCGGCAACGCCGTGCTCGCCCTGGTGGGCGACATCGAGCCTGCGGCCGCCCTCGGGCGCGTCCGGGCCCATTTCGAGTCGATCCCCCCGCGCCCGGCGCCCCCCGTGCCCGATATGTCCGAGCCGCCCCAGACCGCCGAGCGCCGTCGCGTGATCGAGGACGCCTTCGCCCAGGCCCCGCGGATCGACATGGCCTGGAAGACCCCGCCCGGCAACACGCCCGACTGGTTCGCCCTCAACGTCCTCGGCGACATCCTGGCCGATGGGGACTCCTCCCGCCTCTACCAGGCCCTCGTGAAGCGGAAACAGATGGCGGTCTCCGTGCACGGCGGCGTCCACGAGCGGCGCGGCCCCGCCCTCCTCTCGCTCACCGTGATGGCCCGGCCGGGCCAGGATCTGGACGCGATCGAACGGGAAACCCAGGCGATCCTGGATGCGTTGAGGGACGCCCCCGTCGAGCCCTGGGAGCTCGAGAAAGTCCGGCTCCAGACCCGACGCCAGCTTGCCCAGCAGCTCCAGGGAACGCTCTCGCGCGCCGTGCTCCTCGCCCAGTACGCCGTCTTCTACGGGGATCCCCTGCACGTCAACACGATCGAAGCGAAGGTGTCGGCCGTCACGGCGGAGGACATCCGCCGGGTCGCACGCGCCTGGCTCACCCCGGAGAAGCGGACGGTCCTGCGCACCCTCCCGATCCAGAAGGGGCAGAATCCATGAGCGACCCCGCCGCCCGTGCCCGACCGCGTCGCCTCCCGGCGGTCATCCTCTCCCTCGGGATGCTCCCCGGAGGAGGCCTCGTCGGACTCGCCGCCCCCGAAAGCAAGGACGCCCCCATGAGCCAGGTCGAGCGCAAGAACCGGGCTCCCGTCTCGAAGGAGGTCCTTCGCGTCCGGCTTCCCAGGCCGATCGAGGCCACCCTCGACAACGGGCTCTCCGTGATCATCCTGGAGGATGCCCGGTTCCCGACCGTCCAGGTCCAATGGCAGGTCGGCGGGGCGGGCCCGATCCACGAACCGGCCGACCGGTCGGGCCTGGCCGACCTCACGTCCCGTATGCTGATGGAGAGCGCCGGAGGGCGGTCGAGCGAGTCCCTCGCGCGCGAGATTGCGTCACTGGGAGCCGGCATCGAAGCCAGCGCCGATTTCGGGTCGACCGACCTCCTGCTCACCGCCTCGGGCCTCAGCGACAATTTCGACGCCTGGTTCGCCCTGCTCACAGACATCCTCCTGCGTCCCGGCTTCCCCGCCGACGAATTCGAGAAGCTCAAGACACGGATGCAGGTCCAGCTGAAGCAGCAGCGCGCGTCGCCCGCCTTCCTCGCCCAGGAGCAGTTCCAGCGCGCCGTCTTCGGGACCCATCCGGCCGCCGTCGTCTCGGCCACCGAGGCGTCCCTGGCCGCCCTCACTCCGGAGCACCTCCGGGCCTGGCACCGGGAACGGGTGCTCCCCCAGCGGACGACCCTCGGCATCGCCGGCGACGTCCGCGCCGCGGATCTCGTCCCCAGGCTCAACCGCTGGCTCGCGGGCTGGACGTCGTCGGGCGGCCCGGAGCCCGGGATCCCGATCCCCGAGCCCGTGAAGGCGCGCCGGCTCCTCGTCGTCGACCGGCCGGCCTCCGTCCAGACCCGTCTCGTCCTCGGGGGGCTCTCCATCGGCCGCCGCGATCCCGACTACGCGCCGTTCACCGTCATGAATCGCGTGCTGGGCGGCTCCGCCGCCGCGCGGCTCTTTCTCAACCTCCGCGAGAACAAGGGGTACACCTACGGCGTCTACAGCCGTTTCTCCGCGCTCAAGTATCCCGGCGCCTGGCTGGCGCAGGGAGACGTGAGGACCGGCGTCACCGAGGGCGCCCTGACCGAGTTCCTCGGGGAATTCCGCAGGATTCGCGAGGAGCCGGTCCCCGCCGAGGAGCTGGGTGAGGCCCAGCGGGCGATCGTCGCCTCCTTCGCCCTCTCCCTCGAGAAGCCGGAGCATCTCCTCGGCTATGCCCTCGTCCGCAAGATCTACGGCCTGCCGGAATCCTACTGGGAGGACTACCCGGCGACGATCATGTCCGTCACGTCCGCGGACGTCATGCGGATCGCGAAGAAATACATCGACCTCGACACGCTCCAGGTGGTCGCGGTGGGGGATGCCGCGAAAGTCAAGCCGGTGCTCGGCGCACTCGGTGCGGTCGAGGTCGTCGACACGGAGGGGAAACCGGTCAACCGCTAGGGGAGACTCCGGATCGTGCGTGTCGAGCTCCGTACCGGGATGCGCTCCGCCCCCCCGCCTTGGCGCGCGCGGTGACGCACGTCGCGACAGCCCCCCGTCTGTCGCCTCCGCCTCCCGGCGAAGGAATTGCGCACCCCGCCCTCGGTTCCGGTCTCCGACCACGCGAACCTTTTGCGCGCAATCCCGTTATGGATGGCATGGCCCCCCGGATCCTGCGTCTTGCGCCGGTCGCGGCAACCCTCTTCGCGGCCGCCCCCGCCGCCGCCCCCGCCCCTCTTGTCCTCGAGGGCCCGCGCGCCGTGGTCCGCAGCTCCCTCCCCCACCGCCCGGCGGCGAAGCGCGCCCTGGAGCTCATGGAGGCCGCCCTCCCTCTCTTCGAGGCGCACCTGCCGGTGCGGCCGGTCGACGGGGACCGCCTGATCCTCAACCTGCTGGCCACGCAAGACGAATACCTGGAGGCCGCTCGCCGGATGAAGGCGACGGCTTTTACCGAGAACAGGGCCTTCACCTCCGCCGACACCCGGGAGAGCTATGTCGTCGTCCAACCCCGCACGGAGCCCGACTATCTCGATCTGGTCGGAGGGCTGCCCGATCTGACCGCCCACCTCGTCCTCCACGAGGCCGTCCACCAGTGGATCTACCGTTCGGACTCGCCCAATGCCCTCTGGTGGCCGGCCTGGTACGCCGAGGGAATGGCCGAGCACGTGGCCGGGCTGTGCCGGGAGCCGGCCCCCGGCGGCGTCCGGCGCCCCGGATTCATCCGAGATGACGCCGACCATGCCGTGCAGGACCTGATCCGCGGCAACCGCCTGATGACGCTGGAACGCCTCCTCTACGCGGATCCCCTCACCGTTCTCAAGAAGGTCAATCTGTATGCCCAATGCGGAAGCTTCTACCGGCATCTGGCCGCGGATCCGCCCCGGCTCGCCGTCCTGCACGACGCGATCCGCGCGCTCGGGGCGCCGCCGGAGCCTGAGGCGGGCGCCATCGATCGACGGCGCGTGCGCTTCGCCCGCCCGTGCGCCGAGGCGCTGGCCCGTGCGTACGGCGCGGAGGAGCCGCTCGAACGCGAATGGCGCGAGACCGCCTCCCGGGTCGCCCCCCGCTGGTTCGAGCCCATCCGTGCCGCCCAGCGATGCGGCGACGAGATCGTCTGCGCCGCCTTCCCCGAG
>CAYUME010000089.1:0-11248 GCA_964445475.1 uncultured Planctomycetia bacterium | reverse complement strand
GAAAGTCCGCGCTCACGCAACCTGCGATATCCTTTCGTGTTACGCTGCCGCTTAACATCCCGTCCAAACCCATTCCACTATTGGCTTGTTCGGTGCATGGCAGATGACACGCCTCGGCGGCATACGGATGCTGGACATGACACGAGCCGAGTTCGATGCCTCGGCATCGGTGGAAGACTTTCGCGAGCTCGCGAAGCAGCCACGTCTGAGTGTCTTGCAGTGCTCCGCACCAGTTCGCGACGGCTTGTGGAGTCAGATCAACGAGCACTTCTGTCCAGCGCGACCGGACGTTCAACTGCGGGTCTACGCCCATTATTCGAGCACATGCAATCTGAGTTTCGCTCGTCTACTTCCGAACGCTCGCCGTTTTGCCGCAGACTGCTTGAGGCGCGCGACTGGCGTCGAGTCTCTTGCAGAACTTCGCGACCTGGAGTCTCTGTCCCTGGGCATCTTCGACCTGACCGACTTCAGCGTTCTTGAGCGATTGTCACCTGGGCTGACGTCGCTGACCCTTGGCGCCACGCGTTCGAAGCGGCCGAACTTGGCGCCACTGAGCAGGTTCCGATCGCTCCGCAGACTTTATCTCGAGGGACAAAGCAACGGCATCGATGTCTTGAGCGAGTTACCGGGGCTCGAAGTCTTGACGCTAAGGTCCATCACTACGCCTGACCTTCACTACTTGGGCCACCTCCCGAAACTCTGGTCCCTCGATATCAAGCTCGGCGGTATTCGGAACTTCGCGGGCATCGAGGGGAATAAGGGCATCAAGTATCTGCAACTGTGGCAGGTGCGCGGCATTCGAAGCATCGATGTTGTTGGGACATTGTACGGTTTGCAGAACCTCTTCCTGCAATCGCTGCCGCATATCGAGGCGTTCCCTGGGCTGACAGACTCGACTGCGCTGCGTCGGATTGTCGTCATGAACCTCAAGGCCCTTCGCGACTTTAAGGCATTGGAGACAGCACCGGCACTGCAGGAGTTCGCCCTGCTCCAGGGTCGCACGCAGACCCCCCAACAGCTTCAGCCCGTGCTGAACAACCCGGGAATTCGCGGAATCAGCGTCGGCTTTGGCAGCGATCGCAAGAACAGCGAGTTCGCCCGCCTTCGAGACAAACGCGGCATAGCCATATTCGACGCATGGGGACCGTTCGAGTACCAGTAGCCACGGCACCTGACAATAGCGTGCATCGGACGGTATAGCGCACCGAGCTAATTGCTGAACGCTACTTCGCCCCCCCCGCCGGAATCCCGTAGCGCTCCAGCGTCGCCTTGGCCGACGCCGCCGCCCGCGTATCGCCGTACCGCGCCACCAGCATCCGCCCCTCCCCCGCGATCGTGCCCAGCGGACCCGCGTTCGCCTGGACGAATTTGCCGTCGGAGACCAACCGCCTCGCGCCGGACACGTCCCGGATCGCCTCCTCCGCCCGCGCCATCCGCTCGAGTCGGTCCCACGCCTCCAGCTCGCGCAGGAAGACCGGGTCCTTGAGCCGCGCCGCCGCGACGGCGCCCGGCTCCAGCCCGGCCAGCCGCTTCGCCGACGCCTCGTAGAGCTTCTTCGCCCCCTTGGGCGCGTCCTCCTCCATCGCCCGGGCCTCGTCCAGCCGCTCCTTCGCCCACCGATCGACCGCCTCGAGGATCCGCTTCGCCTCCGCCGCGTCCTCCGAGGCGTTGAAGAGGAAAACCCCCCGGACCGGGCTGGCCCCGGGGAGCCAGAGCCTCCAGGGTCCCGACGTCTGCCACCCCGTCGCCGGTCCGGCGGACACCGGGGCGGAAAGCGGCGATGCCGCGAGAAGGACGGCCGTGAGCCTCGCGGCCATCCATCCGCGCCGTGGAGAGGCCATGGAGAGGCTCCTGTTGTCACCCTGACATCAGATCGCCAAACCATGGAGATATGACATGTGAAAGAGGCCGGACCACGGTCCGGCCTCTCTTCGTGCTGTCCCTGATGTCGACGAGGAAACCGGGACAAGGGTCCCGGCGCCGCCTCAGTCGACCTGCTCCACCAGGTAGTTCTGCACGCCCATCTGTTTCATCTGGTCCTGCTGGGCCTCGAGCCAGTCGATGTGGGCCTCCTCGTCCTTCAGGATCGACTCGAGGAGCTCCCGGGTCCCGTTGTCGGCCGTCTCGACGCAGAGCCGGATGCCCGCGTTGTAGGACTTGACGGCGCCCGCCTCCGCGTCCCAGTCGTTGCGCACCTGGGCGCCGACGTCCGCGCCGATCCGGATGTCCTTCAGCTTCGAGACGACCGGCTTCCCCTCGAGGAAGAGGATGCGCCCGATCAGCTTCTCGGCGTGCTTCATCTCGTCGACGGCCCGCTTCTCCACCGCCTTGTGCAGCTTCCCGTACCCCCAGTTGTCGCACATCTCGGAGTGGACCATGTACTGGTTGATGGCGGAAAGCTCGTCGGCCAGCAGATCGTTCAACACCGCGATGACCTTCGGATTGCCTTTCATGCCAACCTCCTTTCATTTCCGCGTAATATGGGCTATTCGAGGCCGACCGTCAAGTCTCCTGTTCCCGCGGCGATGGAGGTGGGGTCCGTCGACCCGAGGGCACAGGAGCCGGATGACGGACCGGACCAGGCGGCTATTTCGCAACCGGGGCGATCACGACCGTTTGGCAGAGCGACGGGGCCGTGGCCGGCCAGCGGAGCGTCGCGCCGTCCGCGTCGGACTCGATATAGTACTCGATCACCGCCGCGTCCGCGGGCACGGCCGGGAGGCGGGCCTCATAGACGCGACGGGCAACGTGCTTCAGCGCGACCTTCTCGAAGTCCCGCGCCCCCATCGTCCGCCAGAAGAGGGTACCCGACGGAGCCCCCTCGTCCCCCGTCCCCGCACCCGGGGTCAGGATCATCGCCTTCACCGCCAGGGACTCGCCGGGCTCGGCGTGGGTACGCACGGTGGGCACGACGATGCGGGCCGGTCCCGCGTAGGCATCCGAGAGGCGGCACGCCGACGGAAGCGTGCCGCCCAGCGCCTTTTCGAGGGCGGCGTCGTGTCCCTCGACGTGCTTCTGGTGCTTCCGGTTGTGCTGCTCGAGGTTGGCGATCGTCCCCAGCTCGCCCGGCGTGTCCGTCGCCGCGACCTGGTACGTCACCATCCGCTCCCAGGCCCGCGCCAGCTCGATCCGGATCGCCAGGGCCTTGAGCGCCAGGTCCTTCTGTTTCGCCCCGTCCTTCTCCGCCGCGACGGCCTTCATGGCCTCGTGGAGCCGCGCCCGGGCGTCCCCCGTCTCCGCCATCGCCTTCATGGACCGGTAGGTGTCGAGCCAGTAGTCGAAGCGGACGAGGTTGCCGGCCCCCCTCACGGACGGGCGGAGCGTCTCGAGCTCCCCGACGAAGGCGTAGCGCGCCGCCACGTCGACCCGCTCGTCCTTGATGTCGCCCGGCCCGCTCTTCCAGGTGGAGGGCTCGGGAAGCCTCGTCCCGTCGATCCGAGCAAGGATCTTCCCCGCGGCCTCGCCGGCCTCCGCGCCGAACCAGGCGCGGCCGAAATCCGCATAGAAGGACTCGACCGGCATCGACCGGTCCCGCCCCGGCCCCCGCTCCTTCTCCGGGACGGCCGCGTCCGCCTCGTAGTCCTTCCAGGCCGCCCCGCCGCAATTCACCTTCTTCACGAAGCCCTTCCCGTCCGGCGACCTCCCCGCGACGACGATCCCGGCAATGCACGGGAGCTCCACCTCGCGGACGAAGTCGATCCGAAGCCATCCGTCCGTGACGGCGATCCCCGGGAAGACACGGTCGTGGGCTTTGTTCTTCCCGACCGTCGCGACGAGGTCGAGCCCCCGGATCACCGGCTGGCCCTGGAGGGTGACGCCGAAGACGCGTTTGCCGTGCTCGCCGTAGTGCGGCTCGTTGAACTTGAGCGTGACGGTGTACGTCCCGTCGGGCACGGCATAATGGTAGCCGTCGACGTCGTAACGGACAACCTGGTAGACCGGGTCCTCTTCGGTCCCCTCGACGGGCGCCGTGAAGGTCGCGATCCGGCCGCCGTGGGGTCCGGGTCGAGGGACGGGGGGCTTCGGCGGGACCGGGCTCATGTCGTAGCCGGCCGTCACCCACGAGAGGTCCCAGGCCGCCTGGCCGAGGGCGCTGACGTTCGCGGCAAGCGCCTTGGTCCTCCAGAAGATGCCGAGCAGCCCCGTGCATCCGTACCGTCTCGCGTCGGCGGCGTCGTGTCGCATCCGGCCCACCCACGGCTGTGGCCCGACCAGGTTGGGATCGTTCTCCATCCAGGGGATCGCCCACTTCGGGCGGTCGAGGACGTTCGCGAATCCGGACTCGACCGGGTCATGCCCGACCTGGCGGTTGATGCAGGACATCGGGCAGGATTTCGGGAGGACCCGGTCGAGCGCGGCGCGGTCGTGCTGCGGGCCGAGCACCCAGCCGCACGTGGCGAGCGTGAAGGGATTCCCGAGCGCCTCGAGCGCGCCGAGGGCGGCCTGGATGTCCCGTACCGTCGCCTCGAACTGCTCCGGCTTGTTCCCGCCCCACGTCCAGTCCTCGGGCGTCCAAAGCCAGTAGTAGTCGACGGGGCACCGCATCGCGATCCGGCGGAACATCGCGGCGTAGATGTCGCGCACGACGGCGGGGTCCTTCGGGTCCTTCCCCTCCTTCTGCAGGCGCTCCCGGACGGGCTTCGGGATGGTGAGGGGCGTCTCCGTGCCGATGCAGATCTTCACGCCGAGGGCGCGGGCGAAGGCGAAGGCGTCGCGGCACATCGACGCCGTCCGCTCGAAGAGCGCGATCGCGTCCTCGGTCGTCTTCGGGCGCGGCATCATCCCGTCGTGGACCGCGGGACCGAAGGCATCGACCGGAAAGAGCGCGGCCGCGCCGGCGCAGAAATCGCCCGTCTTCATCGCGGCATAGCCCCACATCCCGTCCCGCGCAGTGCTGGCCCACTGCGCCGGGTAGGCGAAACGGACGGCGCCGGAGGGATCGAGGTCGGCGGATGAGCCGATCCAGACCAGCGGCTCGGGGCCGACGCCCCCTTCGGGATAGCAGTGAAGGCCGAAGAAATTCATCCGCATTTTGGGGAGCTGCGCGACGTAGGCGAGGTAGTCGTCCCGATCCCACCAGTCCGGCCCCTCGGGGAAGTCGTGGAACGGCTGCATCCCGCGGGTCGCGAAAAGCGGCGTCCCCGTCTCATCGATCTCGGGGACGGCCCATGCGGTCCGCTCGTCAGGGATGACATCGCCGTGGAGGTAGAAGCGGACCCCGAGCCGCTCGGCGAGCCGGTAGGCGGCGTAGAGCGTCCCCACGTCGTCGGCGCCGCAGACCAGGATCCGCTTCGCGCCGCCGCCGTCCACGGTCTTGAGGAGATACTGCTCCGCCTGCAGGGCGTCGAGCGCCGTCCGGGCCGGCGCCGCGAGCGCACGTCCGCGCCGGGCGACGACGATGGCGTCGCCCGCGGGGGGCGCGTCCGCGGAGACGACGGGCAGGAGCGCGCCCGTCCTCAGGTAGACGTAGCGGACGATCTCGCGCGCGGCGAGGGTCTCGAGGCGCGAGGCCTCGCGGGACAGGACGACGGCGGGCCCGCCCGGGACCGTCGGCTCGGCGCCGGTCGCGCAACCGGCCGCAAGCAGCCCGGCGGCGGCGGCAGCCGCGCCGGCGAAAGCCCGCGCGCGAACGCCCGCGTGCCGGATGCGCCCCATCCTCCCTCCTTCCCGGGATCCCGGTGCTCGGCCCCACTCCACCGGCCTTGTATACTGTACTGTACTGTTATGGTCTCGTCTGTCAACAAAAAACGGGCGGCCCATCCGCCCGCGCCGCCCGGACGCGCACGCGCCACGCTGCGCGCTTTACACCGAAGGCCCAACGCCCCGCCCCCGGGCGTCGCGTCATCCGCCCCCCAGGGTCCCGCTCGCCCGTCCCACCCTAGTCTTCAGGTCGACCACCGCCCCCCACCCCCCCGCCTCCACCGCGTGCCGCCCGAAGAACGCGGGCACCTCGCACCGGCCCGCCGCGTCCGCCTTCCCCTCGAAAGCCGTCCACCACTCCTTGAAGACGAGATCCCGGTAGGCCTCGGCGGCAGGGGTCGGCGTGAAGTCCTTCCGCCAGAGCGCGGCCTGGGGGATCCAGTGCGCCCCCTCCCAGAAGCCCCACATCAGGATCCCCTCGACGGCGGGATGGGAGAAGGCGACGCGGTAGAGGGTGTCGAGCGACTCCGCCTTGACCGCCTCGTCCCCCTTCGCGTCGTACTCGGTGATCTTGATGGGCAGCTGGAATCGCGCCAGGCGGTCGAGGGTGGCGCGGACGTGCCACCCGTCGACGCGTCCCCCGAAATGTCCCTGGCACCCGATCCCGCCCACCGGGACGCCCTGGTCGAGCAGGGACCGGATGTGCGCCTCGTAGCGGGGCCCGTCCGCGCCGGAGAGGACGCTGTAGTCGTTGACGTACAGCACGGCCGCGTGGTCCCCCGCCTTCGCCCACCCGAACATCTCCTTTGTGATCCCCGGCCCGAGGCGCTTCTCGTAGTAGTTCCCGTGGATCATCTCGTTGTTCAGGTCGTATTCCGCGATCCGCCCCTTGAATCGCGCGGCGACCTCGCGCCCGCGCTTCTCGAGGGCGGAGCGGAGCGCGGCGTTGTCGAGCGCCTTGACCCACGGCTGGACGAACTGCTCGATCCCCCAGTACACGCAGTGGCCTCGCATCGAGATGCCGTTCTGCTCGCACCAGGAAAGGACCTGCTCGGCGTCGGCGTAGTCCGGCTCGCCCCCCTGGCGCTGGGCGTGGTACCACTTCAGGGCGTTCTCATGCACGGCGTGGTTGAAGTTCGCCTTCAGGATCTCCAGGTACCGGTCCTTCACCGCCGCAGGCGCCCTCCAGACCTGGTGGGCGATCGCCGTGCCGAACGGGAATTCGTGGCGGAGCATCGTCACCTTCACCGCCGCGTTCGGAGCGGTCCGGACCGACAGCGTCCCCATGCGGTGCCGCCGGACCCCCTCCTCGCACGCCTCGTGGACGGTCGGCACGCGCTCCAGCCGCCTCGCCCCGGTGACGCGGATCTCCCGGAGGAACAGGTTCCGGTCCTCGCCGCCGGCCTGTCCGTCGTTGCTGAAGTCGACCAGCACGGCGAACGCCCCTTTCTTCACGCGCGCCTTCGCGGCGAAATCCCGGAACTCCTTCGACGCGACCGCCCGCGGCGGCCCCAGCGGCTCCTGGCCGTCGGCGGTCCGCAGCCAGACCTGCGAGAGGGGCCAGACGCCCTGGCAGGGGGTCCCGGCGGCGACGACGACCACCTCGATCTCCCCGTCCTGCTCCGCCTCGAGCCACTCCCCGACGGCCCCGTTGCTCCAGAGGTTCCACCCGCCGCCCGGGATTGCCGCACCCGGCCCCCCCAGGCGGGCCTTCTCGGCCGGCACCACCACCGTCTCCGCACGGAGGCCTCCGGTCAGGGCCGCGACGGTCGCAAGGAGCGTCAGGACGCGTGCGATGCGCATGGGTCCGGCCTCCGTCTTCTGGGGACACGTCAACGTCGGGCGCCTCCGCGCCGTCCGCCCCCTCACGGCGTCCGCAGGTCCTTGCCGGTCAGGTTCTCGATCTTCAGCGCGTAGCCGTCCGGGATCTCCATCTGGCACTCGATGCGCCCGTCGACCCGCCTCCAGGAGACGGTCACCGGGCCGTCCGGCGTGGGCATCGTCCCCGCGCATCGGTCCAGATCGACGTCGGTGACGCGCAGGGTCACGGTCTTCTGCCGGATGTCGACCCGATAGATCCCGAGGACGTCCCGGAAGAGGACGTGCGCGACGTGGGAGGCGAAGCCGTGGCAGCAGCTGGCCCGCTCGTCGAGATGCTCCCAGAGCGTCCCCGTGGTGTCCGCCATGATCCGAAGATCGTCCAGGGTCTCCTCCACCAGCTGCCGGCAGAGACCGGCGCGGGAGAGCAGCTCGGTCCGCAGGACCTGCCCGATGAACAGGTTGACGGGGTGGACGTCGGGGAAGGCGTTCGTCCGCTTCCTCCGGGGTCCGAACTGATCGACGAGCGTCTTCCAGAGGTCCGGGTGTGTCGCGGGCGTGACGACGCCGAAATAGAAGGCGAAATACTGGCAGACCTCCGTGCGGTTACGCGTGCGCGCGAGAACCCCGTCCTTCCGGACGGCGTTGTCGACGAAGAAGGTCCCGTCGTAGGACTGATTCCGGACGACCGCGCGGATGCGGGCGGCGTCCGAGCCGAGATCCGGGCGGCCGTAGACCCGCCCGGCCGCGTCGAGCGCCGCCGCGTAAAGCATGTTGGTCGGATAGCTGACGTCCTGCACGAACGCATTGGCCTTGGACCACTCGACGAAGACCCACTTTTCGAGCTTCTCGAGAAGCCCGTCCTCGTTACGGAACGGCTTGAAGTAGTCGAAAAGACGCATCACGCGGGGCTCGAGGGCCTCCACGGTCGCGCGGTCCCCGGTTCTCTCGAGGTACTCCTCCAGCTGGACGACGAACCAGAGGGCCCAGTTGGGGATGAAGACCCCGTCGTTGTGGTCCGCGGGGTAGCACATGGGGAGCATGCCGTCGGGGAGGAAGGCGAATCGCTCCGGGAGGAGGAAGTTCTCATAGAAGCATCGCTCGATCCGAGCGTGGCCGCTGAGCGCGAAGGCGGCGCGGGCGGTGAAATAGCTGTCGCAGAGCCACCCCGCTCGCTCCCGGGAGGGGCAGTCCATGAAGACGTCGATCGCGCTCTGGCGAAAGGTCTCGCGGGCCGCCTCGAAGATCCGGTTGAGCCGCGCGTCGGAGGCATTGAATCGCGCCGTCCCCGCGTCGTCGTTCGCGTACTCGCGAAGGGCCACCCGCTCGACGCGGCAGGACCCGCCCAGCGAGAGGATCTTCAGGAACCGGAGCGTATAGGGCTCGAACGACTCCAGGTCGTAGGCCCCCGGCTGCAGCTCCCAGACGACGGCGTTCACGCAGGACAGGCGCGTGAAGTCGACGTCCCCGCCGCGCAGGATCTCGTCGAAGGTCAGGACGAGCCGGACGGGCCTCTCGCAAACCGCCCGCGCCGCGAGAAAGCCGGTCCGGTTGACGCCGAGATCCAGGATCCGCCAGGCGTCCGCGCCGATCTCCAGCGCCGCGCCCGGCACCAGGGCCTTCGCCCCGTCCGGGTCGGGGACGGACCGGAGCGCCTGCAGATCGAGCGAGGGCGTCGTCTCCAGCTCGCGCTCGGGATAGCCGGCCAGCGCCGGCCCGACCGCCGTCAGCGAGCGGTCCGTCCAGGGCTTCTTCGGCGGCTCCCCGCGCTCGACCCGGCCCGCGCCGGCCTGCCAGACCGCCGGCAGCACCCGGAAGGACGTGTACGGGACGCGGCGCGGGAGGAGGGACTTCGGCGGCTGCACGGCGCAGGCGACGGCCGGACGCGCCGCCCCGTCGGCCGCGTCGGTCCGCCACGCGTCGAGCCCGGGAGCCAGGCGATAGACCTCCGTGAAGGGCCGCTGGAAGCTGTAGCGCTGGACCTTCTGCACGCGCTCGGGGAGGATCGCGGCCCGGAACGGGGCCGCGCCGGCTCCCGTCGCCGCCAGCACGCGCCCGCCGGCCGCCACCTCCGCCGCCAGGAACGACGGCTGGTCGAGGAGGTAGTAGCTGTTCGCGCTGTATCCGGCCACCTCGATCGCGATGACGTTCGGTCCGGGCTTCAGAAGCGAGTCCAGGGACCACTCGTCAACGCGGTACCAGCCGTGCGGCCCCCGGGCGGGGCCATGCCCCAGGAATCGCCCGTTGACCCAGGCCCGATACAGGCTGGCGGCGGCGACCCGGAGGATCGCCGACTCTCCGGACGGGGGCGCATCGACGACCGTCCGAAAGCCGACGAAGAGGTTCATTTCCTTCTCGCGCCCCGCCGGCCACACGGGCCGGGCGGACGCAAAGGTGGGCGCCTCCTCCACGGGCCACGTGGCGCAGCCGGGGACGAGGGCGAGCAGGACGAGCGAAAGAGCGGGATGTCTCATGAGGGCCTCCGGCAGGGCATTCCCTCCCGATTCTACCGTCTGGCCGGCCCTCGCGCCATCATCCAGTCCCGCGTGGACCCGGACGCGCGATCCCCGATGACGTGCAGCTTGGGCCGGGCCCCCAATCGGCAGACGTGTCAGACGGCAGGGCACATCAAGGGCAGGCGTCGGAGGGGCTTTCTGGAAGGCGGCGCAACGGGGCGGGGCGCGCCGCGTTTCCGCATGCGATCATCATGGCGGTCCGCCGAAACAGGCGACCTGGCCCGAGACCAGGGTCAGGAACAGGCGGCCGTCCGCCACGGCGATCCCATTGAAGACGGGCGGCGAGACAAGCGAGTGCTCGACGCGCTTCTCCCCGGTTGCGGCATCCAGGAGCCAGAGCCGACCTCCCTGCCTGCCCGCGAACGCGTCGAGATCCGACAGGTCGGGCGGCCCCGCGATGACGAGCCGATCCCCCGCGCGCGCCATCGCCGTCGCGCGGACCGGGACGCGGACCGACCAGGACGGCTTCTTCGCGTCGTGCCCCTGGGCGAACAGGAGATACCCCTTGTCGCCCGGAACGAAGTAGTCCTTCGTGGTCCCCTTGAACCGCGGCGGCATCGCCCAGTCGGTCGCCCCGGTCCGGGCGTCGAGCCGCATCACCTGGAGCCCCCCGTCCCTCAGCGCGGAGACGACCAGCTTGCCGCCGAGGCAGAGGATCTCGTTGGCGCGCTCCGTCCCCACGTAGACGAGGAGGACCTTCCCGGTGGCGGCATCGATCCGGGAGACCGGCGCCCGGTATCCGAGCGTCGCGTAAACGACGTCGCCGTCGGCGACGACCCGACGCTGGATGTTGAGCGGGAAGTCGCCCGGACGCGCCTGGAACCAGGACGATTTCCAGGCCCGCCAGCCCCAGTCCGGGAGCGGTAGCTTCCAGAGCAGTCGACCGTTGAAGGCATCCCGCGCGGCCAGGTGCCAGTCGTCGGGCAGGTCGTTCCGCCCGGGCAGGCTGATGGGAGCGTCGTCGACGACGTAGAAGAGACGCCCGTTCGACGAAACGAGGGCGTTGAGGCTGGAGTCGGCATCGTGGGCGCGCAGGTAGACCGGCCCCGCGATCCACTGGTAATGTGCGGGGGGACCGACACGGAGGTCGTTGGCGACCGGGTTGCCGTCCGGTCCGTGGCAGAAATGCCCCCACATGTCGATGTCCGCGGGCCAGCGTCGGACGGCCTTCGTCCACGCACCCGCCCTCCCGACGTCGAATCCGAGCAGAACCAGATCCTTCCGGACGTCGGCGTCGCCGCGTCCGAGCAGAAGAAGGCCCCGTGGCGCCACGA
>CAYUME010000088.1:0-11354 GCA_964445475.1 uncultured Planctomycetia bacterium | reverse complement strand
CGGATGTCCTCCCGGCACCGCTGCTCGACGACCTCCCGCGGCGGGCGATTCCCCTCCGTCCCGTACCGGGACGCGAGCCACTCTTTCGACATGCGCTCCATGTCTTCGAGGTGCCACTCGTCTTTCGGAGGCTTATCTTCTTCCTGGCCCCATGTGGCAGGGAGTGGAAGAGTAAGCGCCGATGCGAATACGAACCAATGAGCGGATCTCAGCGCTTTCATGTCGAGGCTCCCCGGCTAACGCGTCCAGTTGTAACCGCCCTCGGTCCAGTCCTCCTCGTTCCGGGCCTGCTCGGGGATCACGCCTCTGTATCGGGCGGGATCGGCCGAGGCGAAAATGCCGCCCGGAATCTTGAGGCTCAACTCGCCTTGGTAGCCGGGCTGGAAGCAGGCGTTGACCCAGGCGAAGTATTCCAGATCTCGCAAGGTCCTGTTGTCAGGTGACGCCGAGCCGGTGAATTGCCCGCCAAACGTGTCGGCCCGTTCTTCTGCCGTGCCCTCGTTGTAATTCAATCCGACGGCTTCCTCCCATTCGTCTGGCACACGATCACCGTCTTTGTCTCTGGGGCCAACTGCGCTGATAAAGCAGTTGTGATGCGTATACTCATGCGTATAGGCGATGTTCGTGTACTCCGCCGCCGTACGGCACTTCCATTTCGCGATGACAGTGATATTCGTGCCCCGGGCGATCATCGGCCGGCCCCCGTTGAACGCCGAAGAGGCATCATGGCCCCGAGTCTTCTTCGCGATCCCGTTGTAGAGGATGATCCTGCCGCCGTCGCCGGGGATATACCGGCCGCTGCTGACCTCTTCGGCGCTATGCGTCAAGCGGGGGGCCGTCCCCCCGTAGCGGTATTGGCAGGCACCCCCGCCCGTTCCTTTCCGATCCTGCGACCAGTAGTAATACCAATTGGCCGAGCCGGGGGTGTTGTCGTCGGTCGCGTCCTCCGCGACGTGGTGGCTCACGAGCGTCCTCGGATAGTACACCTCGAACCGCCGGCTGTCCACGAGCGAGCCTTCCCGCACCAGGCGGACGGTCTTCTCCCCGAAATCCGAATTGTCCTTCGGGGTACGCCAGTACACGACCCAGGCGAGGAACTCGCCCGTGCGCTCGTCATAGTCGTCCTCGGCGAAGGCGATCTCCCCCTTGGAGTGGTTCGTGCCGCCGAGGGGGCGCCGCCAGCGCATCTCGACGCGCTCGCCGCCGGAGAACGCGAAGTCGTCGTCGGCGTCCGAGCCGTCCACGGCGTCGGCTTCCAGCCGGACGCGCCCCTGCCCGAACCGGGCCTGCGCGTCGTCCTCCGACAGCGCCGGCGTCATCCGGCACTTCACCCAGCCCCGGCACGTCGACGTGTTGCGCTCGTTGTACGAGTACAGGAAATGCGTCACCGCATCCGGGTTGGGCCGGTCTTCCGTACCCCGGTGCAGCGAGACGATCTCCAGCTTGACGTCCT
The DNA here is from genome assembly GCA_964445475.1 of uncultured Planctomycetia bacterium. Lineage (GTDB taxonomy): Bacteria > Planctomycetota > MHYJ01 > CAYUME01 > CAYUME01 > CAYUME01. The sequence goes on along the minus strand of CAYUME010000088.1, from coordinate 9,901 downwards.
CGGGGCCGGCCCCGGTCGCCGCCAGCTCCTTGCGGCACATCACCTCCGGTCTCGGCCTGTAGAGCACCCGGATGACGCCGTCCGGCTCGGCGCGCAGGGTCCTTGCGTTGTCGTCCAGCGAGACGGCGGGATCCGTGGTATTGAAGACGAGCCAGATCCGTTCCGAGCAGAAGTGGCCCGGCGGGGGTCCCGGGCATTTGCTGGCCTGAAGGCCGTCCAGGGAATCGACCGGGGTGACCCCATCCTTCTTGAGCGACAAGACCGTCACGGACACGGCCCTTGCCTGGGACGAGACATCCTCGACCAGGACGTGCCAGCCGTCGCCGGATGCGTTCTTCCTGAGCGCTTGCGCGACCCGGGACTTGTCGATTTGTCCGTCCGGTCTGGCCGCGTCCTTCCGGATGGCGTCCGTCATGTGGACGATGCGGGAGGTCTTGATCGCCGTGTCCGGGCTGCACTTCTCCCGCGTCGCGTTGACCCGAAGGGCCGTGAAGGCCAGGAAATCCCGGCTTTCCGTCCCCTTGGTGGGGCGCAGCGTCACGGTGACGCGGTCCTTCGCCAGTTGACGGCTCGCCGACATCCCTTCGAGCACGAGGGGATTCCTCTCCCCGAAGGCCGAGAAGGCGCCGTCCGGATTGGTCTCGGTTCCCGCGACGAAGGCCGGCTGGCCTTTCCGGTTCACCCCGAAGAACCGTCGTGGCGGGATGAGCGCCGTGGCGCCGCCCCTGCGGATGTAGACGCGCAGTCGGGCCTCGTCGTAGTCCAGTCCGGCCTGCCCGTCCACCTCGTCCGGCAGCTTCAGGGTCACGAGCCCCTCGAGCCAGTCCGGATCGGGATGTCCCACGCCGCGCTTCTCGTTGTCTTCCAGCCGATCGGCTCGTCCCCCCTCCTCGAAGCACTGGTTGACGGGGACCAGGAGCCCGGGCGCCCCCGCGACCGCCTGCTCCGCCGCCTCTTCGGCGTCCGCCTCCGCGTCGCCGGAGGCCGCCGGGGGGCGGTTCGCGGCCTTCGAATCGTTGTTCGCGTCGGCGTCGATGTCGGCCAGGATGACGCCGGCCTTCCATTTCTCGGGCGTTCCGCCCGCGCCGCAGTAATCCCCCTGGAACAGGACATGAAACTGCGTCCGGGGCGGTATCGAGTTGCTCGTCCGCCAGATGTGGACGGGCACGCAATGGCGCGTCTCCTCGGGCTCCCAGGCCATGATCTTGTCGTCCGTGGGGTCCCGGTCGACGATCTGGGAATTCGTGATCTCCGCGCCGTTCCCGTTCATCTTCAGGCGGAGCCGCTTGAGGGCGCTCGCGGCCGGCCAGTTCAGACCCCCCTCGGGATGTTCCACGTAACCCACCGCGTGCGGCTTCCTGTCCACGGGGACTTCCGCCGTGGCGATGGGCGCCTCCGCGGCAAGGCGCTGCCCGCGTGCAAGACCCGTCAACACGACCAGCATCGCGATGCGGGCGACGGAAATGCGCATGGGGTCCCCCTTCCACGGAGCGCGTATAAGTCTCACGGTTTCTCGGCCTCCATCTTTTCCCGTATCTCCGGCAGCTCCCAGGCCCGCGCCGTTTCCGCGAACTCGCTCTTCGGCCATGTCTTCATGAGCCGGTCGTAGACCGCCAGGGCCTTGTCGTACTGCCGGAGCGTCCGGTAAGCCACGCCGAGGAAGAACGCCGCGCGCGGCGCCTGGTTGCTCGCCGGGTACTCGCGCAGGACGCGGTCGTAGAACCGGACGGCCTCCTCCGGCTTCCTCAAGTTGGTGAAATGGACGACCCCGGCGCGGACCAGGGCCTCGTCCGCCCAGGGGACGCCGGCGTAGGCGTCCGCCACCTCCAGGAACCGCCGGATCGCCGGCTCGAACTCGAATGTCCAGTAATGCATGCGCCCGAGCTGGTACGTCGACCATGCCCTCTGTTCGCGGCTCGGCCTCAGCTCTTTCGACTGCAGGACGCGCTCGTGGAGCCGCCTGGACTTCGCGTAATCCTCCGCCTCGGCATGGAGGTCGGCGACGACCTGCATCACGACCACGCGCGAGTCGCCCCGGCGCGCCTCCGGGGGCGTGGGCTCCCCGCCGCGGCGCAGGCGGTCCATCAGGCGCTCGATGGCGGATGGCACGTAACCGGCCACCACCTCGTACGAGCAGGGCGGGCTGTTGCGGGCCGCCCGTTCGAACCACTCCAGCGTGGCCTTCTTGTCGCCCGCGACATAGGCCAGGACGCCCTGCCGCTGGTGGATGGGATAGGCGGCCGCCGGCCACCCCGCGACGGTCTTCGCTTCTCCCGTATAGAGGTCGTAGGCCCTCTTGTAGGCCGCCTTCGCGGCGGCGAAATCCAGCTTCTCCTCGAGGAAGAGGTCCCCCAGCGAGACGAAGGCCTGCCCCCGCCATGGCCCCTTCTCGTCCAGCCGGATGAACTGCTTCCAGTGCGTGATCGCGTCGTCGAGGCGGCCTTCGCCCGCCAGGCATTCGCCGACTGCCCACGTCGAGGGCGGGGCGTGGCGGCTCTCGCGGAACCGGACGGTCAGTTCCTCGTACTTCTCCCGCGCCTCGCGCCAGCGCTGTCCGGCCCGCAGCTGCTCCCCCTCGCGGAACAGCACCTCGTCCAAACCGGACTTGCCGATCTCCCGGAGCCGGCGCGCCTCCGCCAGCTTCTTTCCGAGATCGCCGGTCTCCTTCAGCGGCGGGTAGGCCGTCCGGGCGTAGCTTTCCGCCCACTCGTACGCCTTCACGGCCCGGTCGTATTCCTTCCGCTTCATCCGGACGTCCCCGCTCCCCACGGCGGCCGTAAAGGAGACGTGCCCCCCGGAGCGGTCCTCCAGCACGTCGTCGTAGCACTGGAGGGCCTTCTCGTCCTCCCCCTGCCGGTGGTGCAGCTCCGCCATCGCCACCTTGAGCAGCGACCATAGGTATCCACGCCGTGGGGCCTCCGCCAGCGCTTTTTCCCAGGCGGCCATCGCTTCGGCGTCCTTCCTCTCGAAGGCGTACGCCCGGCCCAGGTGGTAGCCGGCCTCGACGCGCAGGTCCCGGTCCCCGGCCTGCACCGCCTTGCCCAGCTCGACGATGGCCCGCGAGGAGCCGCCCCGGGTGACCGACTCGCCGATTTCCTTGACGGTCTGGCGAAGGGACTCGGCGGGTGGCGCTACTGGAGCGGCGGACGCCCCGGCGGCCGTCATCGCCCGCGCGCAAACGAGACGAAGTCCCGTGGATCCAGTGGCGGCAGGAAATCGCCGAGAAGACCAGAACAGCATGGGATGCCCCCTCTGCAAAGCCGCCCGGTCCCGCGGGCGGGACGTCACAATCCTATGCTATTTTAGATGGGGGGGGGGGCGTCAAGTAAAAGAGATTTCAGCATTTGACCCTGCATGCGGGTAACATCCGATACGCTTGAAATCCTTCCCGGCCGAGAAGACACCATAAGCGGGCGCGGCGCATATGTTGCTGGTGGTCGTTTTGCGCCCTTCCTCCCCGTCGAGGCGATTTCCGTGCGTCCCTTTCTCGAGTGGCTCTCGCCCGCCGTGCTTGCCGCGGCCGCCGCGCTGCCCCAACCCACCTCCGCCGGCGAGGTCGTCACGAACTTCAAGGAGGTGGACGACCTCCATCGGAATCCCGGCCAGGGGTGGATGTCGTTCGGGCGCATGCCGGGCCGGGAGCCGCGCCTCCCGTGCTCCGTCGCCTACTTCCGCCTGGACTGGGCCGACCTCGAGCCGGAGGAGGGGAAGCCCGCCTGGAAGCCGGTCGACGAGGCGATCGCCGCGTGGAAGGCCCGCGGGGCGCGCGTCGCCTTCCGCATCATGACCGCCAACGCCCACAGCGGCGGCACGTACTCCTCCCCCAAGTGGCTCTTCGATGCCGGCTGCAAATCATACGAGTACACCGAAGGCGGCAGCGATCCCACCAAGGGCGGCAAGCGCATCCCGCGCGTCGAGCCCGATTACGCTGACCCGCTCTGCCTGAAGAAGCACGGCGCCTTCCTCCGGGCGCTCGGGGCGCGGTACGACGGGCATCCCGACGTCGAGTTCCTCGACATCGGCTCCTACGGCATCTGGGGAGAGTGGCACACGCCGCACCCCGCGCCCATCGAGGTCCGCCGGCGGATCGTCGACCTCTACGTCGCGGCGTTCCAGAAGACGCCGCTCGTCGTGACGCTGATCAACGACAACGTCGGCGACGTGCCGCCCGAGAAGATGCCGGAGCTCCAGAGGCTGGCGCGTCGGGCCGGCTACCGGTTCGTCCTGCGGGAGGTGCGCCACGCCGGCTCCGCCCCGCGCGGCGCCCCGCTCGCGGTCGACATGAAGTGGTCGAACGTCGGCGTCGGGAAGCTCTACCGGAAGCACGTCCTGCGCCTGGCGCTCCTCGACGACGCGGGGGCGGTCGCCTGCGCGTCCGACGGCAAGGCCGACCCCCGCGAGTGGCTGCCGGGGGACAAGGCCGTGCAGGAGCGCCTCGCGATCCCCGCGGCGCTCCAGCCGGGGCCGTACGCCCTCGCCGTCGGGCTCGTCGACCCCGACACGGGGAAGCCCGCCATCCGGCTGGCGATCGACGCGCCGGAGACGGACCGGTGGCACCGGGTGAGCCGGGTGACAGTTCGATGAGCGTGGAGTGCCTGGCGTGGAGCGTCGAGCGTTCCGCGTGAAGCGACAGGCGACACGGCACACCCGGATACGTTACCCGGCGGTAACGGGTATGCTGGTTTTGATAAACCAGTACTATGGGGCGAGACTTTCGGAGCGGGAGGCGGTCTCATGCCGGCGTTGCCCGACGACCCCGTGCGGATCTTCGTGGGCGGGCGCCTGCACACGGCCGGCCTCCTGATGGACCGCAACCCGGTCACGGAGGCCGACGTCGCCGCCCTTCTCGGCGGTCCGCCGGCGGGGCCGGACGGCGCGCGCCGGGTCGCGCTCGTCTCCTGGGCGCAGACGGCCACCTGCTGCAACAACAACGACCTGGGCTTCACGGTGCGGCAGCGGACCGGCGCGGACGCGGACCGCAACGCGTTCCGGATGGTCCTCGTTGACGCCGGTTGAGACGCTTACTTCGCCCGGCCCCCCACCTCCCCGACCCCCTTCGGCGTGATGACGTAGCGCATGCAACCCTTCATCTCGTAGCCGTGCGTGCAGCCCTGTTTGACCTCCATGGACTTGTTCTCGTGCGGGATGTTGTTGTAGACGATCCAGACGCTCGCGGGAGGGCACGTGTAGTCGCCGTAATTGGCGACCAGGCGCACCTTGGCCTTGATGCGCCGGGCGTGGAAGACCGGGTCGAAATAGTCGAGCGCCCCGGAATAATCGGGTCGCCAGCCGCGCAGCCGGCCGACCGTGACGCCGCCGAAGTCGCAGCTCCACGGGGACCAGATGTCGCTGGACGTGACGGCCGGGTCCAGTCCCGCGCCCCACAAGCCCTGCAGCCCGCCCTGGCTGCCGCCGTTGCTCTGGAGCTCCCGGCCGCTCCACTCCGGCCGCGACTTGACGTACTCCAGCGCCCGCATCACCCGCAGCGCCATCCCGTAGTAGTAGGTCTTCTCGCGGTCGGCGTTCTCCTCCTTGTTGAAGCAGTACCCCTGCAGTTTATCCTGCAGGGCCTTGTAGTAGGCATCGTCCTGCCCGAGTTCCATGCCGTGCGCGTTGACGTCGAAGACGACGGCCCATTCGTTGAGCCAGCCGGGGGGATTATGCTTGCCCGTGCCGTAGCCGTGAAACTGGACGACGGCCGGAAGGGACTTGTCCTTGGCGTTGGCCGGAACGGTCAAATAGCCGGTCACCGGCTTCGGGCCGGCGCAGTCGAGCTTGACCGCGTAAAGCTTGACCTTGGGATTCCGGCTCTCGACGTCCTTGAGCTGGGGGTTCATCGGCGTCGCGGCCAGCTTCGCCCGGGCCGCCATCCAGAAAGCGTCGAAGTACTTCGGCGCCGGCACCGCCGCGAGCCACTCCGGCTCGACGCAGGCCCCGCCGTCGAAGAAGACGTTGCCGGTCTTGTCGGCGCCCCAGCCGCCGACGAAGCCCCGCAGCGGCCTGCCGTCCTCGCCGAAGGCGCCGGCCTGGATGCGGACGAAACCGGGCTTGTCGGTCGAGGCGGTCACCTTCAGGCCGCTTTCGTCCGCCACGCCTTCGCCGCGCTCGGTCTTCCCGTCGTCGCCGGTGCGGGTCCACGTGAGCTTCTTCCCGCCGACCGCCTTCCCGTCCTCGAGGACGCGGAGGGTGAACTCCATCTTCTCGCCCGGCTTGTAGATCGCGACGTCCTTGTCGGTCTTCCCGTGGATGGCGTACTCCGCGGCCGGGGCGGCCGGCGCCAGGAGCAGCAGGCCCAGCAGGAGGACGGACGTCCGTTTCAGCATGGCGTTCCCTTTCGCTTTCTTGCCGGGGTTCAGTCTGCCGCCGATACGACCTTTCCGCGCGCCCGTTCGCTCGCAGGGGGCTTGCGGGCTCACCGCGCCTCTTCCGCGACGGGATCCCGTGCGTGCTTGCGGATGGTGCGCTTCAACCTGTCGTTCGACAGGTCGCCCCACAACGCGACCCGGCGGATGTCTTTGCTCGCCAGCTCCACCCGCCACCCGGCGCCAAGGCGATCTTCTTCATCGGCAGACTCCTCGCGCGGCGCGCTTCGCGCCGGACGGCGATCCCGCAGAGGCGGGTCGGCTACAGCGGCCCGATTTCCTTGAGCATCCGGGAAATGGGCACGGCGCGGATGCCCTTTCCCATGGGGAAGGCTTTTTCCCCCGCGTGCACGACCACGAGCTCATCGAGCTTCAGATCCTGGCGGGCCATGGTCATGCCGGGGCTTGGGCGGGGAGCGGAGGTCCGCTTGACCTCGAATCCCAGGCGGGTCCTGCCCCGGACGACCAGGAGATCGAGCTCCGCGCCGGCGTGCGTCGCCCAGAAAAAGCATTCCTCGGGCCGGGTGCCCAGCCGGCGCACCACCTGGTCGATCACGAAGCCCTCCCAGGAGGCGCCGACCTTGGGATGGGCGTCGAGATCGCGCTGACCGGGGAGATTGAGGAGGCTGTGCAGAAGGCCGCTGTCCGCGATGTAGACCTTGGGCGCCTTGACCTGCCGCTTGGAGATGTTCTCGTGCCAGGGCAGGAGCTGGCGGACGACCATCGCCGCCGTCAGCCGGTCCAGGTAGCCTCGCACCGTGGTGTCCGCCATCCCGAAGGCCCTGGCGAACTCGGAGGAGTTCCACACCTGGCCGTGATAGTGGGCCAGCATGGTCCAGAAACGGCGCAGGGTCTGGGACGAGACCGTGACACCCAGCTGCGGCAGGTCCCTCTCGAGAAAGGTCTTCACGAATCCGCCGCGCCACCCGAAGCTCTTCGGCTCCGAGCCGGCCAGGTACGAGGCGGGCAGGCCGCCCCGGCGCCACAGGGTGGCGTGGTTTTCCGTGCCGACCTCGTCGAGCGCGAAGCCGCCCAGCTCGTGATAGACGATGCGGCCGGCCAGGCTTTCCGAGGACTGCTTCAGCAGCTCGGGGGCCGCGCTGCCCAGCAGCAGGAAGGTGGCCGGCCGTCCGGGGCGGTCTGCAAGCACCCGGAGCAACGGGAACAACCCCGGGCTGCGCTGCACTTCGTCGATGACGACCAGGCCGCGCAGGCTGCCGAGGGCGAGGGGGGGGTCGGCCATGCGGCCGGCATCCTCCGGAGCCTCCAGGTCGAAGTGCTCTACCGGCCCGGGATGACGCGCGGCCAGGGTGCGGGCCAGGGTGGTCTTGCCGACCTGTCGCGCGCCGACGATGGCCACGACGGGGTACTGCCGCAGCAGGCCCTCCAGGAGGCGCCGCTCCCGTTTGCGCTCTATCATGGCCGGAATGATACCTTGAATATTCGGTGATATCAACCGAATAATCAAGGATGCTATTCCCGTCCCCCGGGCGGGGGCTCATCCGCGAACTCGTCCGGGCGGGGACAGGCCCCGCCCCTCGCCCGTCGTGAAACGCCGCGGTACGCGAGGGGCGACCCGTGTGGTCGCCCGGACGCAGCTCACTCGGCCTCCAGCGCCCCCGCGTTCCGCCGCGCGCCGGCGGGCTTGCGTCCCGCGAAATCGCGCAGGAAGGGGCCGTCGAACTCCCACGCATAAAGCTCTTCGATTGTCGTGTCGGCGTCCGCCAGCGTCCCGTGCGCGATGCGGAGGAAGTCGAGCAGGCCGTCGAAGTGCCGCCCCTCGGGCGTGCCGCCCACATAGACGTCGCCCTCGTTGGCCAGCGAAACGGTCCCGTCGACGCCCGCGGCCGAGGCGTCCTTCTTTCCATCCACGTAGACCGTCAGCATCTTCGCCTGCCGGTCCGCCTCGACGACCGCGTGATGCCATTTGCCGTCGTTCACCTTGGCCGCGCTCTCCACGGCCGCCGACGCGGCGCCGCCCTTGACGCGGAACGACAGCGTGCCGCCGGCGCCGACCGTGAGGCTGTAGCCGCCGCCCTTCCTCTTCTCCATCAGCACGCCGCCCGCGTGGCCGGGCTCGGTCTTGAAATAGACCTCGATCAGCATGTTCGAGGCGTAGACCTGCGGGTTCTTGAGCGCCTCGCCCTCGATCGTGCAGGGCTCCGGCTTGGCGCCCTCGTGGCGGCTCTTCTTCAGGTCCTGGAAGGAGAACGGCTTCATCAGGTCGGCATTCGCGAGGACGGCATACTGCTTCTTCGCGGCGGCGAGGCGGAGCGCGCCGGGGATCCAGTCCTCCAGGGCGCCCGCCACGTAGTCCTCCTTCGCGACGTTCACGCCCTTGAGCGGGTACGTCGGCCGCTCGTGGTACCCCTCGCGGGAGACGTAGTAGGCGGGCCTGAACCAGTGCTCGTCGATCAGGTTCGCCGGGTCGTCGCCGGCGGGGTAGAAATTCCACTCGCCCACGACGCCGGAGAGCGCCCACGGGACGAAGACCTTGACGCCCTGGTCCGCGGCGGCGGAGCCGGCGGCGGGGCGGAAGTCGCCCTTCGCGGGGTCGCGGAGCGGCGGCGTCCGACTGACAACGCCCAGATCGGCGAGCAGGGCCTTGCCCTTCTCGAGCGCGCCCTGGAAGTCGTCGAAGGTGAGGAGCCAGCGCCCGGAGGGCTCGAGGACGCCCATCTCGGCGACGTCGTGGAAGACGTTCCGGCCGTAGGCGTTGGTCTCGAGGGCGAAGCGGTCCTTCTGCGGCCCCGCGTCCTTGGCGTTCCCCTCGGCGGCGGTCTTCGCCGGGTCGGCGTGGCGGAAGACGTGCTTGCCCATGCCGTCCCAGACGTTGGCGAGGTACTTGTTGCGCCCGGCCTGCGGCGCCTGCCGCCGGGATCCCGCATGATAGTTGAAGGCCGTGTTCTGGAAGAAAGTGTTCTGGTAGCTGTGGATCTCCTGGAAGGCCGAGCAGTTCGCCGTGGGCTGGGTGTCGTCCTTCGACTTGCCCCAGGCGATGTTGTTGAAGTGGTAGTTCTTGAAGGCGCCGTCGAGGTAGTAGGCGTGGCCGAAGCCGGGGGCGTGCCCCGTGTACCGCTGCCAGTGCTGGTAGCCCTGGGCGTTGTAGGAGAGGTTGTCGTAGACGTAGAACGGCCCGCCCTGCCACGTCTCGATGCCGCCGTAGTCGTTGCCGTTGAGCATCGACTCCCAGACCTTGTTGTGGTGGATGAGGTGACGGACGAAGGGGACGTCGCCCCACAAGCCGTTGGTCTTGGCGCCGTGGACGTCGATGCCCTGGGCGTAGGAGCGCTCGATCACGTTGCCGGCGATCTCGACGGTGCGCGCGCAGTGGACCTGGATCCCCGTGCCGTTGCTGTAGCGGACGGGCCGGGTGCCGGTCTCGAACGAGCGGTTGCGCAGGATGCGGACGTCGCCCAGCCGGCCGCGGGGCTGCGCGTAGCCCCAGCCGGAGCCGTCCGCGACGGAGAGGATGCCGTTGTCGGTGTGGCGGAACTCGTTGTCCTCGATCCGGACGCCGTCCACCCGCTGGCCGGCCA
>CAYUME010000087.1:6475-11395 GCA_964445475.1 uncultured Planctomycetia bacterium | reverse complement strand
CCCCCCTTTCCGACGGCGCCGTCCTGGCCGAGGCGCACACGGAGCCGGGGGAGGAGATCCTGAAGGCCGCCGGTCTTTCCCCTGGCGGGGACGGGGACTCCCGCGGCCTCGACGCCGCCCGCGCTGCACGCGACGCGGCGCGGCGGGCGGTGCCCGTGCGGGCGGATCTCGCCCGGGTTCGCGCGGCGCTCGAGCGGCGCTTTGTCGACCCGCGCTGGGAGGAGTCGTCCCGCTCCTGTCTTGCGTGCGGCACCTGCGCCTTCGCCTGCCCGACCTGCCACTGCTTCGACCTCCAGGAGGAGCTGTGCGGCTGCCAGGGCGTCCGCCAGAAGAACTGGGACGCCTGCGCCTTCCCCCTCTTCACGGTGCACACCTCGGGCCACAACCCGCGCCCCGACCAGGCGTCCCGCTGGCGCCAGCGGCTCTCGCACAAGTTCCGCTACTACCCCGAGAAGTTCGGTCGCGCGCTCTGCACCGGGTGCGGCCGATGCCTTCGGCTCTGCCCGGCGGGCATGGATCTCCTGTCGGACCTGCAGGCGCTCGACCGGGACGCGGACGGCGCGGCGGCCTCGCCGGCCTCCGCGGCTCCGGCGCCCGCTCCCGCGGAAGCGCCCGGCGGGACGAACCTCTACCGGTCCTACAAGATGCGGATCGTGCTGCGGCGGGACGAGACCGCGGACATCCGGACGCTGCGGCTGGAGTTCCTCGACCCGGGGGAGGCGGAGGCCTTCCGTTTCGGGGTGGGGCAGTTCGGGCTCTATGGCGCCTTCGGCGAGGTGGAGGCCACGTTCTGCATCGCCAGCGCCCCGACGCGGCGCGGCTACATCGAATGCACCTTCCGGGAGGCGGGCCGGGTCACGAAGGCCCTGCGCCGGCTCGACTTCGGCGACGTCCTGGGGTTCCGCGGGCCCTACGGCAACACTTTTCCCGTCGACGCGTGGAAGGGCCGCCACCTGCTTTTCGTCGCCGGCGGCGTCGCCCTTCCGCCGATGCGCTGCGTCATCCAGTACTGCCTCGACAACCGCGCGGACTACGGGAACATCACGATCGTCTACGGGGCGCGCACGGAGGCCGACCACGTCTACAAGGACGAGCTGGCCGAGTGGGAGCGGCGGCCCGACGTCTCCCTGTGGCGCTGCATTGACTGGAAGCCGCGTCCCGACGGGAAGGGCCTGAGCGACGAGGCCGCGCAGGAGGGCTGGAGGCCCGTCAACCGCCAGAACCCGGGCGCGACCGTCCTCGACCCGTCGCACCGGCGGTACACCGCCTTCGTGCCCCAGATGGTCGAGGCCGTGAAGCCGTCCCCGGAGCATTGCGTCACCGTGCTCTGCGGCCCCCCGGTGATGATCAACTTCACGCTGAAGAGCCTGAAGGGGCTCGGCTTCGATCCCCGGGCCGTCTATACGACGCTCGAGAACCGCATGAAGTGCGGCTTCGGCAAGTGCGGCCGCTGCAACGTGGGCCCCGTCTATGTCTGCAAGGAGGGGCCGGTCTTCACCGCCGACCGCCTGGAATCGCTCCCGCCGGAGTGGTAGCGCCGCTTCCTGCCTGACGGCCGATGCGTCCCCCGCCTCCCGGCGCGGTGCCGCGCGACGATTGACGGCGCGTCGCGATTCTGATATCCCTCGCGCTGCGAGCGCCGTGCCGCGGCACCCTCTGGAGGGAGCGACCATGACGTATCGAATCGGCCGTCGCGACGCGATCCGGACCGGGATGGCGGCGGCCGGGGCCGCGGCGGTCGGGGCCATCCGGGGGCTTCCCCTCTTCGCGGAGCCGGTGACGATCAGCACCCCGGCGGCGGAGACGCTCGGCTGGCGGATGGCCGTCCAGCTCTACACCTACCGCCGCTTCCCCCTCTACGAGGCGCTCGACAAGATCGCCGCCCTCGGCGTCCGTCACCTCGAGCTCTGTTTCTTCCTCAAGCTGGACAAGGACCGCCCGAGCCTGACCACCAGCGACAACCTGCCCCCCGAGGTGCGCAAGGAGCTCAAGGCGAAGCTGGACGACAGGGGCATGGCCCTCTCTGCATTCTACGCCGAGCTGGGCGCCAACGCGGACAAGGCGAAGAAGATCTTCGACTTCTGCAAGGAGATGGGGGCCGGGGTGATCGTCGCCGAGCCGCCCCCCGAGGCCTTCGACATGATCGAGACGCTCTGCGACGAGTACAAGGTCAACCTCGCCATCCACAACCACCCCGAGTCGCCGAAACAGCGCTACTGGAGCCCGGAGACGGTGCTGGAGGTCTGCACGGGGCGCGGCAAGCGCATCGGCGCGTGCTGCGACACGGGCCACTGGGTCCGCTCCGGCCTGGACCCCGTCGAGTGCCTGCGGAAGATGGAGGGGCGCATCAACGCCTTCCACCTGAAGGATGCGGCGGAGAAGGGGAACCGGAAGTCCGAGGACGCGCCCCTCGGCGAGGGCGCCGGCAACTACAAGGCCGTCCTCGCGGAGCTCAAGCGCCAGGGCTACCGGGGACTCACCACCATCGAGTACGAGAAGGACGGCGACCAGCTCCAGGACGACATGGTCAAGTGCGTCCGATTCGTCGAGGAGCAGGCGAAAGTCTTGGGCGCCTGACGACAACAGCGGGGCCGGATCGAAGGGGGGGCTTGCCTTGTCCGCCGAAGCCCGGAGGGCGAAGGCGGATCCCCGCCCTAATAAATGGAAGGCGATCTGATCTCCGCTTGGCGCGTCTTGGCGGGCTTGGCGTCTTGGCGTTTCCTTCCCGCGTCGCCCTCCCGCGCGAGCGGATCCCATGCACGAAGTCGGCCTCATGCAGGACGCCCTCCGGATCGCCCTCGACCGGGCCCGGAAGGAAAAGGCGGCCCGGATCCGGACGCTCCGCATGCGCGTCGGCGTCCTCTCCGGCGTCGTCCCGGACGCCTTGTCCTTCGCCTTCGAGTGCCTCCGTCGCGGGACGCCCGCTGCGGGGGGGACGCTCGAGATCGAGAGCGTGCCGGCCGTGTGCTGGTGCGCGTCATGCCGGACGGAGTTCACGGCCCCCGATCCGGGCTTCGAGTGCCCCGCCTGCGGGACGACCGCCGCCGAGCTGCGCAGCGGCCGCGAGATCGAGGTGGCGTCGATCGACCTGGAGTGACGCTCGCCCCGAAGGATGCGCTTCGCGCATTCCTTCGGGGCTCGCTTTTTACCCGCTTTTGACCTGCGGGCGGTCATGATGCCCGTATACTGGGCAGATCGACGGCCGGGAACGACGCGAGGCCGTCGTCGTGTCAGGAACGTTTCCGCCGTCCCGGGGGCGGGCGGAAGGGCCTCGTCCACCAGGGTTTCCTGTTCAGGGGGGCTGGCATGAAGCGGATCGCGAGGGCGTTGGGGATGGTGAGCCTGGCGGGGCTGGCCGCCTGCGCCGGGGTGATCGCGGCCGACGCGCCGGTGGTCCCGGGGCGCATCGAGGGCGTCACGCTCTACCGGGGCCAGGCCCTCGTGACGCGCTCGGTTCCCGTCGAGGGGGCAGCCGGCGCGCTGGAGGTTGTAGTCGGCACCCTTCCCGAGCAGATCGTGCCGGACAGTCTCTTCGCGGAGGGCGGGGCGGAGATCGAGGTCCGCGCCGTCCGCTTCCGCGCCCGCGCCGTGGGGGAGGAGCCCCGCGAGGAGATGCGGAAGCTCGAGCAGGAGCAGGAGGCCCTCCAGGCGAAGGTCGAGCGGAACCAGAAGGCGGCCGAGCTGGTCGCCCAGCGGCTGGCCTACCTCGACAAGATGGACAACTTCGTCGCCCCCACCGCCACGGCGGAGATGACGAAGGGCGTGCTCAATGCCGAGACGCTCCAGAAGATGGCGACGTTCACCTTCGAGCAGCGGAAGGCGGCCGCGGACGAGGCCCTCAAGGCCGCGGCCGAGCAGGCCGACCTGAAGAAGCAGGCCGAGCTCCTCCAGCGCCGCCGGGCCGAGGTCGCAGCCGGCGCGGGCAAGACCCAGCGCGAGGCCGTCCTCTTCCTCGACAAGAAGGCCGTCGGGGCGGGCGCCGTGAAGGTCATGTACCTCGTGCAGAGCTCCGGCTGGAGCCCCGCCTACAACTTCTACGCCGGCTCCGACGCGAAGGAGATCCGGGTCGAGTACAACGCCCTGATCCACCAGCAGACGGGAGAGGACTGGACGGGCGTCGCCCTGACCCTCTCCACCGCCTTCCCGTCGCTCAGCGCGGAGGCGCCCGGCCTGGCCCCGTTCCGCGTGGCGCTGGGCGCACAGAAGCCGCAGGCCCAGATGGCGATGCAGCAGAAGGCGGAACAGGCGGACCTGAGCGGGCAGATCTGGGACAACACCAACAAGCTGCGGGCGGCAACGGGCCAGTTCGGACAGTTCAGCGCCCGCGACAAGAACCGGGCGTTCAACTGGGAGATGAACGAGGCCGCCGGCAACATCCAGTTCCTCGAGCTGGTCAACCCCAACGACGACCTGCAGCGCGTCATCCGCGAGGGCGGCTCGCAGGGCGAGGCCCTGGCCGTCAGCTACGCCATCGCCGGTCCGGTCGCGCTGGCCAGCCGGCCGGACCAGCAGCTCGTGCGGATCTTCGAGTCGAAGCTCCCCGCCCGCTACTTCTTCCTGGCGTCCCCGATCCTGAGCCGGTTCGTCTACCGGCAGGCGGAGATCACGCACGCCGGCGCGGAGGCGCTGCTCGGCGGTCCGTGCAGCGTCTACCTCGACGGGCGGTTCGTCGGCCGCGGCGAGATCCCCTCCGTCGGGCGCGGCGAGACCTTCGTCGTCGGCTTCGGCGCCGAGAGCCAGCTCCGCGCCCGCCGCGAGCTGGCCGACAAGAAGGACGTCTTCCAGGGCGGCAACCGCGAGCTCGCCTTCCAGTACCGCCTCGTCCTGGAGAACTTCAAGGAGGCCCCCGTGACCGTCCGCGTCATGGACCGCCTCCCGGTCGCGGAGAACGAGACCGACATCCGCGTCACCCTGGGCGAG
>CAYUME010000087.1:2943-6465 GCA_964445475.1 uncultured Planctomycetia bacterium | reverse complement strand
TGTTCTCGAAGATCGCGAGCGCACATTTCTTCTACACGCCATCGAAGGCCGGGCTGTCGCTCGCGAGCATCCGGGAGCTGGCCCCGGCCGATCCCTCGGAGGGCCCCTTCACGCGCGAGAAGGCCCGCATCGTGGAGTTCGGCTACAAGGTGGAGTTCGACCGGAAGCTGACCCTGACGTCGCCGGGACGGGTCAAGGAGATGCAGGACGAGTTCCTCGAGCTGCAGGAGCGGCGCGCGTCGCCCGCCGCAAAGTGACGGCGGGTCCGAGGGGAAGGCGCCTTCGCGGCGACGGCCGGGCCCGGCGGCCCGGCCGTCTGTCTTGTGGCGCGGGGCGATCTTCGGTATAGTCTGCGACTCGCCCCGCCGGCGCGGGGCCGCTGGCCCGGAGGGTGCCCATGCCGAAGCCGAAACGGGGGGGGACAACGAAAGCCGTTCCGGCGCGCCCGCGCACCGTCGTCGTCGCCAAGGCCGTCCTCTCGATGAACGACCAGCTCGCCGCGCTCAACCGCGAGCTCTTCCGGAAACACCGCCTTCTCGTCCTCAACGTTCTCTCCTCCCCGGGCTCCGGCAAGACGACGCTCCTCGAGCGGACGATCGCCGGCTGCCGGGGGCGTCTTCGGATCGGCGTCGTCGTCGGCGACCTCGCCACGGAGAACGACGCGGTGCGTCTGCGGCGGCACGGGGCGCAGGTCGTCCAGGTCACCACCGGCACCGTCTGCCACCTCGACGCGGCCATGGTCGCCCGCGCCCTGAAGCAGATCGACCTGGCGAGAGTCGACGTCCTCGTCGTCGAGAACGTGGGGAACCTCGTCTGTCCGGCGGCCTACGACCTCGGCGAGGACCTGCGCGTGGTCCTGCTCGCGACGACGGAGGGGGAGGACAAGCCGCTCAAGTACCCGCCGGTCTTCTCCGTCGCGGACGTGGTGGTGGTGAACAAGACGGACCTTGCCGCCGCGGCGGGATTCGACCGGGAGACGGCGCTCCGGAACATCCGCCGGACGGCCCCGAAGGCCGCGGTCCTCGAGCTCTCGGCGAAGACGGGGGAGGGGGGGGAGTCCTGGATCGCCTTCCTCGAGAGGCGCCTCGCCGCCGCGCGCAAGGCGAAATGACGTCAGGTGAAACCACGGATGGACACGGATGAACACGGATACATGCGGGTAACTTGACCGGCATCTGTGTCCATCCGTGTTCTTCTGGGGGGCCCATCCCACGGTCGAGAAGGAGGTCGCGTGGTGGAGCGGTGGCGGATCGAGGTCGAAGGCATCGTCCAGGGGGTGGGATTCCGGCCGTTCGTCTACCACACGGCCCGGCGTCTCCGCCTCGCGGGCACGGTCCGGAACGACGCCCGCGGCGTCGTTCTCGAGGTCGAGGGGGACCTCCGCGATCTCGACGCCTTTGCCCGGATCCTCGAGTCCGGGCCGCCTCCCCTGGCGGTCGTCGAGCGCGTGAAGCGGACGGTCCTGAGCCCGGCCGGGGAACGCGAGTTCCGCATCCTCGAGAGCGAGCCGACGGAGGAGCGGACCGTTCTCGTCTCCCCCGACGTGGCCACCTGTGACGACTGCCTTCGCGAAATGGACGACCCCTCCGACCGGCGGCGCGGCTACCCTTTCCTCAACTGCACGAACTGCGGTCCGCGTTTCACCGTCGTCCGGGACGTCCCCTACGACCGCTCGCGCACGACGATGGCCGCCTTCCCGATGTGCCCGGCCTGCGCGCGGGAGTACGGGGATCCGGCCGACCGCCGGTTTCACGCCCAGCCGACGGCCTGCCCGGCCTGCGGCCCGAAGGCGGCCCTGCTCGACGGGTCGGGACGTGAGCTGGCCTGCGACGATCCCGTGCGGGAGGCCGCGCGGCGGCTCCTCGCGGGGGAGGTCCTCGGCATCAAGGGGCTGGGCGGCTGGCATCTCGCCTGCGACGCCTGGAACGAGACGGCCGTGCGGCGGCTCCGGAGCGCCAAGCACCGCGAGCGGAAGCCGTTTGCCTTGATGCCGCCGAACCTCGGGGCGGCCCGGGAGCTCTGCCGCCTGTCGCCGGAGGAGGAGGCGCTCCTGCAGTCCTGGCGACGCCCGATCGTGCTGGCGCATGCGCGGGAGGGCGCGCCCGTCGCCCCTTCCGTCGCCCCGGGCCATCGCGATCTCGGCCTCTTCCTCCCCTACACGCCGCTCCATCACCTCCTGATGCGCGAGACGGGCCGGACGCTCGTCATGACGAGCGGCAACCTGAGCGACGAGCCGATCGCGTTCAAGGACGAGGAGGCCCTGGGGCGGCTCGCCCGCATGGCCTCCGCCTTCCTGGCCCACGACCGCGAGATCCACGTGCGCTGCGACGACTCCGTCGCACGGGTCGTCGAGGGACGGGAGGTGCTCCTGAGGCGGTCGCGCGGATACGCGCCCCAGCCCGTCCCGCTCCCGTTCGAGTCCCCGCGGCCGCTCCTGGCTGTCGGGGGGATGCTCAAGAACGCCTATGCCCTCGTGCGGGGCGCTCACGCCTTCGTCGGTCCGTACGTGGGCGATCTCGAGAACTTCGAGGCCTACCGCGCCTTCTGCGAGGGGATCCCGCATCTCGAGCGGCTCTTCGGGATCGCGCCGGAGGTCGTGGCCCACGACCTCCATCCCGACTACCCGTCGACGCGCTACGCCATGGAGCGCGGGGGCGTCGAGCGGATCGGCGTCCAGCACCACCATGCCCACGTCGCCGCCGTCATGGCCGAGCACGGCCTCCCGGGGCCCGTGATCGGGATCGCCTGCGACGGGACGGGATACGGCACGGACGGCACGGTCTGGGGCGGGGAGATCCTGCTGGCGGACTACGCCGGCTTCGAGCGGGCGGCGCACCTCGAGATCGTGCCCATGCCCGGCGGCGAGGCGGCAGTCCGCGACGCCTGGCGGATGGCGGCGGCCTGGCTCCGGCAGGCCTTCGGGGCGGAAGGCGAGGCCCTAGCCCCCCGCATTGCTGAGCGTGTTGGCCCGGCCCGCTGGAGCGGGCTGTGGCGGCTGCTCGCGAGCGACCTGTCCCAGCCCCGGACGAGCAGTCTCGGGCGCCTCTTCGATGCCGTCTCGAGCCTGATCGGCCTCTGCGACGCCGCCGATTACGAGGGGCAGGCTGCTGTCTGGCTCGAGATGGAGTCGGACGAGGCGGAGGGCGGCGCCTACGCCTTCGGCCTGGACGGGGAGAAGCCGATCGTCCTCCGGGCCGCGCCGGTCGTCCGTTCGGCCGTCCGGGACCTCCGCGACGGGGTCTCCCCGTCGCGAGTCGCCGCGCGATTCCACAACGCCGTCGTGGACGCGCTGGCCGGGGCGTGCGGACGGATACGGGAGCAGGGCGGGGGCCGCGTCGTCTGCCTCGGCGGCGGCGTGATGCAGAACGCCCTCCTGCTGGGCCGGCGCCTGCGTCGCCTGCGCGCGGACGGCTTTGACGCGTTCGCCCCCCGCCGCGTCCCCCCCAACGACGGCGGCCTCTGCCTCGGCCAGGCCGCTGTTGCCGCTGCCCTCCTTTCCAATCGTCCCTAATACAAACCGCG
>CAYUME010000087.1:442-2933 GCA_964445475.1 uncultured Planctomycetia bacterium | reverse complement strand
CCTACGCGTGTCATCGTGAGGATTCCGACCCGTGTGTCTCGCCATCCCCGGCCAGGTCGTACGGTTCGTCGACGAGACGAACCGGATCGCCACGGTGGACGTCTCCGGCGTCCGCCGAGATGTCTCCGTTGCCCTGCTCGAGGACGTTCGCGCCGGCGACTGGGTGATCGTGCACACCGGCATCGCGATCGAGAGGCTGGACGAGGCGGAGGCCCGCAAGACCCTGGCGCTGCTGGCCGAGATGGAGCAGGCGACGAGGGGCGGGCCTCTCCCCCCGCCCGGCCGATGAAATACGTAGACGAATTCCGCGCCCCGGCGCTCGTCAAGTCCCTCCTCCGGGAGATCGCTGCGGCGTCTGACGGCCGCCATGTCCGTCTCATGGAGATCTGCGGCGGCCACACCCACGCCATCTACCGCTTCGGGCTCCACGAGCTGCTGCCGCCCTTCGTCGAGCTGATCCACGGGCCGGGCTGCCCCGTCTGCGTCCTCCCGCGCGGACGGATCGACATGGCCGTGGACCTGGCCCGGAGCCCCGGCGTGACGCTAGCCACCTTCGGCGACATGCTCCGCGTTCCCGGCTCGCGCGGTTCGCTTCTCGATGCGCAGGCCGCGGGAGCGGACGTCCGGATCGTCTACTCGCCGCTCGACGCGCTGGGACTTGCCCGGGAGCTGCCGGGACGGACGCTCGTCTTTTTCGCCATCGGCTTCGAGACGACGACGCCCGGCACGGCCCTGCTCCTCCGGCAGGCGCGGCAGGAGGGCGTCGGAAACCTGCGCGTCTTCTGCAACCATGTCCTCGTCATCCCCGCGCTCCGCGCGCTGCTCGCGAGCGGGGCGGAGCTGGACGGGTTCATCGGGCCGGGGCACGTCTCCGCCGTCATCGGGGCCGACGCGTGGGCCTTCCTGCCGCGCGAATACGGCAAGGCCGTTGCCATCAGCGGCTTCGAGCCGATCGACCTCCTGCAGTCCATCCTTCTGGCCGTGCGGCAGGTCGTCGCGGGCCGGCCTGCCGTGGAGGTCCCGTATGCGCGGGCGGTCCGGCCGGAAGGGAACCGGAGGGCGCAGGCGGCGGTGGCGGAGGCCTTCGAGGAGCGGTCCGACTTCGCCTGGCGCGGGATCGGATCGATCCCGCGAAGCGCCCTGCGCCTCCGGGAGACGTACGCGGACTGGGACGCGGAGCGGAGCTTCGGTCTGGCGGACGTCGTCGTCCCCGACCCGCCGATCTGCCGGTGCGGCGACGTCCTGCGGGGGCTGGCGAGGCCGCGGGACTGCCAGGCATTCGGCACGGCCTGCACCCCGGACGCCCCGATCGGCGCCTGCATGGTCTCGAACGAAGGGGCCTGTGCCGCCGTGTATCAGTACGGCTGGCAGAGCCGGCCGATGACCCCTTTCCCGTGAACCGTGTCCATTTTCGTGGTGGACCCCTCGGTGCATAAGGAGCCAGGCACGTGACCCCGGCTGCTGATGCTCGGAACGGCTCGCGCGCCCCCGCAGGCGTCGTCACCCTCTCCCACGGCGCGGGCGGTCGCGCCTCCCGCGAGCTCGTGGACGGCGTCTTCGTCGAGGCCTTCCGCAACCCCGTCCTCGAGCGGCTCGAGGACCATGCGGCCCTCGAGCTGTCCGGCCGGCGACTCGCCGTCACCACCGACGCCTTCGTCGTCCAGCCGGTCTTCTTTCCCGGCGGCGACATCGGGAGCCTCGCCGTGCACGGGACGGTCAACGACCTCGCGACGGCGGGCGCACGTCCCCTGTGGCTGGCCGCCGCCTTCATTCTCGAGGAGGGATTCCCCGTCGAGGACCTCCGGCGTGTGGCGGCCTCGATGGGGGACGCCGCCCGGCGGTGCGGCGCGCCGGTCGTCACGGGCGACACCAAAGTCGTCCAGCGCGGGAAGGGGGACGGCGTCTACGTCGCGGTCACCGGCATCGGCGCTGTCGATCGTCCCGTCGCGCTGTCCGTCCACCGCGCCCGGCCGGGCGACCGCGTTCTCGTCTCCGGGACGCTCGGCGAGCACGGCGTGGCGGTGATGCTGGCGCGCGGGAACCACAAGCTCGAGGCGGACGTCCGGAGCGACTCGGCGGCGCAGTGGGAGATGGTCGACGCGGTGCTCGCGGCCTGCCCCGGCGTCCGCGCGATGCGCGACCCGACGCGCGGGGGGCTGGCGACCGTGCTCAACGAGATCGCGATGGCCTCCGGCGTCGGGATCCGGATGGCCGACGCGGCCGTGCCCGTCCGGGAGGACGTCCGGGCGGCCTGCGAGCTGCTGGGGATCGACCCGATGTACGTGGCGAACGAGGGGAAGATGGCCTTCGTGGTGCCCCCGGAGGATGCGGAGGCCGCGCTCGCGGCTTTGCGCGTCCATCCGCTCGGCCGGAACGCCGCGGTGATCGGCACCGTGGTGAAGGAGCCCGCAGGAATCGTCCTCGCCGAGGGGCCCGCCGGAGGCGCGCGGAGGGTCGATATGCTGACCGGCGATCCGTTGCCGAGGATCTG
>CAYUME010000087.1:0-432 GCA_964445475.1 uncultured Planctomycetia bacterium | reverse complement strand
TGTTGAGGAGGGCCTGGTGCCTGCGTTGCGGCCGAGGGGCGGGGCGCCTGTCCCGCCCGGGCACGCTGTCTTGTTACCGGGGGACGCATGAGCGGTCAATCTCCACGCCGTGCACTTGCCGCGTTTCTTTGCCTCGCGGCCCTTCCGGCCTGTGACCGGTCGGCTTCCGGGCCGGAGGGGACGGATCGGAAGGCGGACGCCGGGCACGCGGCGTTCGATGCGTCCTCCGCCTGGCCGATCTACCGCGGCGATCCCGCCCTGACGGGTGTGGCGCAGGGATCGGTTTCGGACAAGCCCCGGCTCCTCTGGTCTTTCAAGACCGGCCAGGCGATCAAGTCCTCTCCCGTCGTCGGCGGGGGTCGCGTTTACGTCGGCTCCGACGACGGCCACGTCTACGCCGTCGACGCCGCCACGGGGAAGAAGGCGTGGGCG
>CAYUME010000086.1:9801-11505 GCA_964445475.1 uncultured Planctomycetia bacterium | reverse complement strand
GGCCCGGCCCTTCCCCCCCGCCCAAGGGCGGGGCTTCCGGGCGAAGGCGGGTGAGCGTCCCGCCCGGGTGGCGACGCGTCACGGCAAAGCGACATGGCGAAATCCGCCGACGCCTCGGCGAAGGCGGGTGAAGAAGGCGCCCCGTTTTTCACGGAGACCTCCCATGCGGATGCGAACGACGGCCCTCCTCGCGCTCCTCGCGGCGTCCGGCGGCGCGGCCCCGGCCCAGGAGAAGGCGGCCCCGGCCGATCCCGCGCTCCTCAAGTCCATCGAGGCCATCGGCACCGCCACCCGGTCCGTCCAGTCGCTCAAGTCCGCCTACCTGCGGGAGTACACGAAATACGGCCGCTCCGGCGCCGTGGTGGAGGAAGGCCAGCTCCTGTGGAAGCGCACCCCGGAGGGGGTCGTTTCCGCCCGGTGGGAGGGGAAGGACGAGGAGGGGGCCATCCTGACGCTCGTGCGGAACGGCAAGCTCTCCGTCTGGCGCGGCCCGAAGAAGACCTCCGAGGTCTCGCTCGACGAGCCCCAGGTCCTCCACCCGTGCCGGTTCGGGTTCCCCTTCCTGCCGCGGGACTGGCAGACCGCCTACCGTCTCGGCGGCCCCCGCACCTCCCCGGAGTTCGACGACCGCTTCCCCGAGCAGGCGACGGTCGGCATCCCCTCCGTCCTCACGTTCACGAACCAGGGGACGATGCGCCAGTACTTCACCCGCCTCTCGCTCTCCTTCGACGGGGAGACGGGGCTGGCCTGGCGCTTCCGGTGCGACACGGCGGGCTGGACCCTCATGACCGTCGAGCTGATGGACTGGAAGGTCAACCCCGAGATCCCCGACTCCGCCTTCGAGCCGCCGCGCGAGAGCGCGGCGCCGGCCGGGAACGGGGGGGGCGCGCCGAAGGCCGAGGCGAAGGCACCGGCCGGAGGGAAATGAGGGCCTGCCCGGAGGGCGCGCCGGGCATGCGCCGCCGGGGCCCGAGGCGCGGAAAACGGCGCGGCCGTCACGCCCCCGGCTTTTTCTTCTCCCCCGCGACGACGTCCCGCAGCTTGCCCACCGTCTCGCTGAGGCGGGGGATCAGGATCACGGCGGGGGGGGACGCCTCCCCGCCTTTGTCCTTCTTCTCCGCACCCGCCGCCGCCGTCCCGGTCGTCCGCGCCGACGGCAGCGCTTTCACGTCCCGCACCATCTCCTCCGCGAACTGCACCAGGTGCTCCGGCAGCGGCTCGCCCCACGGGAGCGCCTGGAAGGGCCCCCACGTCCCGGCGATCGCGTCCGCCTGGCGCTTGACCAGCCCCTGCACCTCCGGCGCCATCGGCTGGATGCGGAGCTCGCGGTTGTCGTGGAGCACGGTGAAGCGCTGCAGGACGTCCTGGGTCGCCGTCGCGTAGAGCTCGAGGGCGTCGAGGCGGATCCGGACGAGGACCCGCGTGATCGCGTCCTCGTCCGGGAAGCCCGCCGATGCGGCGTCGGGCCGGGCGCCCCCGCCCGCCGCCGCGTCGCAGGCGGCCAGCGTCATCCTCGCGCGGTTCACCAGGGGGGCCAGCAACGGGGCGGACGGCAGGTAGAGGAGGAGGTCCTTCCGGGCCATCGCCCGTTCCGCCGCGGCGATGCGCGGCTCGGCGGCGCGCCGGGCCGCAGCCCACACCTTCTTGTCCAGCTTCCCCTCCGCGGCCGCCGCGACGTGCTCGGCCATCCGGGGGGACGCCTTC
>CAYUME010000086.1:0-9791 GCA_964445475.1 uncultured Planctomycetia bacterium | reverse complement strand
CCGATCTCCCGGAAGGAGGTGGTCAGGACCCGGCAGATCTCCAGCGCCGGGAGGACGAGCGCGCGCTCGCTGCCGGCCTCCAGCTTCCCGCCCAGCCGCAGGGCCTTCTGTTTCGGCGTGAGCGCGGCGGCCACCGCCTCGGGCTGCTCCTCCCGCAGCGTGGCCTCGAACAGGTAGATCCCGGGACGGAACTCCCCGCGGGGAAAGTTCCAGACGAGGTCCAGGCTTTCGTCGCGCACCTCCGCGAAGAGGTACGCGTCGCTGCCGGAGACAGGCCGCCCCCGCTCCAGGCGCCAGCTCCGCACCCGCACGATCGTCCCGTCGGGAAGGTCCACGTCCGCCGCGATGTGCACCACGACGTTCGCGCCGACGGGAGCGCCGTCCACCTCCAGGGCGGTGCTCGGCTTGGCCGGCGCCGCGGGGGCGACGCCCGCCGCCAGCAGCGCCAGCATCGGGACCAGGCGGGCCGCTCGGTCCATGCCCCGATGATAGCGCGCCGGTCGATTTGTTTCAAACGTCCTTTTTGTCTTGGATCGCGGCGATGCGGCCGGTATAACGGGCCGCGCCGGCCCCCCGGAGGCCCTCCGCGGAGCCCCCGGCACGGGCGCGCGCGGGCCCGGGATCCCCCTGCCCAGGAGGTGGACCGTGAGGACGATCGCGTGGTGGAGCGGCATGGCGCTGGCGTCGGTCGCGGCCCCGCTCTCCGCCCAGCCGGCGCCGGAGGCCGCGCTGCTCCAGGCCGCCGCGGCCGTCGAGAAGGCCACCCGGGAGGTCTCGACGCTCCAGGTGGACTATGTCCGGACGTACAACGCCTACGGGCGGTCGACCCCGATGACCGAGGAGGGGCGCCTCTCCGTCCGGCGCACCCCCGACGGCAAGGTCTTCTCCCGCTGGGAGGGGAAGGACGAGAAGGGGGCCGTCCTCTCCCTCGTCCGCGAGCGCGAGTTTTCCGTCTGGCGCGGCCGCAAACGCGAGAGCAGCGTCCCCGTCACCGACCCGTGCCTCCACCACCCGGCGAAGTTCGGCTTCCCCTTCCTCCCGGCGGACTGGACGACGCGATTCGTCATCGGTCCGCCCACCGTCTCCCCCGACTTCGACGACCGCTGGCCCCGGCAGCTGACCGGCGGCGTCCCCCTCGGCCTCACCTTCCGGCCCCGCGAGGGCAACGAGCGCTACACCTTCAAGCTCGTCACCTTCCTCTACGACGAGAAGAAGGGCCTTCCCTACCGCTATCGATGCGACACCTACGGCTGGCAGCTGGAGATGCTCGACGTCGACAACTGGGCCCTCAACCCGGAGCTCCCCGCCTCCCTCTTCGAGCCGCCGGACAAGCTGGTCGACCCCGTTCCGCCGGTCGAGGGGGAGAAGAAGGCGGGGGGCGGCACGGCGAAGTGACGCGGGCGGGGCTTTCCGCCTCCCTGTCCGCCGGAGCGAGCTTGGCGAAGGCGGATCCTCCCCCGCCCCCGGACACGTCGTTTTCGTGTAACCTTCCTGCCCTCCCGGAGGATTGTCTGTTCGACACATGGATGTTTATATATACATACTTTATACGTCCTTGTAACAGGGCGGTAATGGGCGTTACCCATACGTAACAATCCCGGGGCACGGCGGAGCGGGGCGGGCGCGCCGGCCCGGGAGCAAGCGACCGGCCTGAGGGGAGATACGATGGCCTGCCATGCGGGTCCTTATCCTCTCTGCGGGCACGTTATTTGCTTGGAAGGGGGCGGGGCATTTCACGTCGACCGCCCGGCAGGACCCGCGCGATTTGAGCCCATGGACAATAATGTTTATATGAATAATATATACTGATTAAAGCCGCCCTGTCCCATGGGACGAGTCTGGAGCCCGGCCATGTCGAGTCCCGTCCGCCGCCCGCGCGCGACCCCCGATTCCCGGCGCGGCGTCGCCCTGCTCGTCTCCCTCAGCGTCCTCGTCATGCTCGCCCTCCTCGGCGCCGTCTTCGCCACGACCACCGGCATCGAGCGCGCCGTCGCCCGCAACTACATCGACAAGGTCCGCGCGCGCCTCCTGGCCGAGAGCGGCATCGAGGAGGCCCTCGCTGCGCTCGGGCCGAACCACGGGCGCACCCTCGACATCTGGAGCGCCACGGGCCCCCTCCGCTGGATGTACTACGGGCTGGACGTCAACGGCGACGGCCTCGTCAACGCCGGCGAGTCCGCCGCCTGCTCCTTCACCCTCCCGACCGGGGAGGTCTTCCACGACTGGGCCCGCGTCCCGCTCGAGGAGGCCGCGCGCCCCTCCTTCCCCCTCGACCGGAACGGGAACGGCGCCTTCGACGCCGCCGACCTCCTCTCCATCGAGGGGCGCCCCACCGCCCTCAGCGGCCGGGCGGACGTCGGCACCTACGCCCCCGACGGCAACGTCTATGCGCTCAAGGTCTCGGACCTCCAGGGGCGCATCAACATCAACAACCGGCACACGCACCTGGCGACGATCCTCAACCATCTCGGCAAGCGCCTCGCGCCCCCCCTCCCCGACCTCGGGACGAAGGTCCTCGCCGCGCGCGCCGCGATCCGGCCCGACCAGCGGTTCTCCCAGCTCGACCAGCTCGTCGCCACCCTCGGCCGTCCCGCCGTCGACCGCATCCGTCCGTACCTCACCGTGCGCGGCTGGGTGGACGACCGGGTGGTGAAGCCCGTCGGCCTGACGGCCGGCCGCCGCCGCCGCGACCTGACGGTCGGCGCCAGCCTGTACGCCTCCCACGAGATGCGCCTCCGGTCCTTCGGCGCGCCCCCCGCGACCCCGGACGCCGTCACCGACGACTTCGAGCCGCGCTCGCCGGTCAACATCAACACCGCCCCCTACGAGGTCCTCTGCGCCCTCCTCGAGGGCCTCCAGGGCGTCTTCACCCGCGAGGCGCCCAACTCCGAGACCAACGACTACACGATGACCCGCTGGACCCAGACCTTCACCGGCAGCGATCCCCGCACGAGCGGCCAGGTCGGCCTCGTCTACCAGACGCCCCCGATCGGGCCCAAGACCGCCGAGAACATCGCCCGCGAGATCCTCAAGGCCCGCGTCCTCCCCACCGGCACCGCCCCCCTTCCCGCCGACCCCCGCTGCGCCTTCCGCTCGCGGCAGCAGCTGGCCGACTTCATCGACCGGCTGCCCGAGGCCGTCTTCGACGCCTCCGAGACCCCCGACCCGACGCTGGCCACCCTCCCCGCCCTCCTGCCGAACTGCTTCCCCCGGTCCGAGACGTACATCCGCGACGTGATGAAGGACGTCCTCAAGGCCGCCTTCGACCCCAACTGCCACCTCAACGAGCTCAACCCCGACGAGGTGATCCATCTCCGCGTCGACAAGACCGACCTGACCTACTGGACCTTCGAGGTCTGCTTCATGCCGATGGGCGCCTTCGAGATCGAGTCCCTCGGCCGCGTCATCGACGCCCGCGGCCGCGAGGTCGCCAGCGAGAAGCTCGTCGTCGAGGCGAAGCTCTTCGACGTGATCCGCGACACGACCGAGGCCGACTTCCTCCGCGACGTCTGGGAGTCCAACACCGCCGCCTCGATCGCCCACCTCGCCGCCTACCCCGAGCGGGCGGCCGACAAGACGGCCGTCCGGGACGCCTGGTACGACGGGTACCTCGCCCTCGCGCCCAAGGAGAACCTCCCCGGCGGCGGCGGGGCCAACCTGAAGGCCCGCTACCGCGACTCCTTCGACGCGGAGGCGAACGCCGAGGACGGGGGCCATGTGATCCTCGATCCCGGCGGGGGCCCCTGGCTCGACCGCCTCGTCGGCGGCGCCCAGCCGGGCTGCCTCTTCGTCGACGGCGCCCTCTCCGAAAAGGACACCGCCCCCGGCTACCACAACAGCTTCTTCAACCAGCACTGCGGCACGGTCTCCATGTGGATCAAGCCCGCCTTCGAGCCGGAATACGGCGGCAAGGACCGCCTCTTCTGGAGCGTCCACATGTACGACCTGGCCAACGATTGCGGCAGCGACTGGACGACCAACCTCTTCGGCCTCGGCTACCTCGCCCACCACGGCCTCCGGACGACCGACAACAAGAAGGAGGATCACGCCCAGGCCTACTACGCCTCCGGCAACGGCACCTTCTTCTGGCGCAGCATCGTCGGCGGCTACTCCGGAGCCTACCGGCGCAAGATCCCCACGTGGATCAACCAGGCCTCCATCGACACCTCCACCGTCAGCGGCGACCGGACGGGAAAGGGCATCATGGCCGACCGCATCGCGGTGAACTGCTCCCCGACCCTGAACCACCGGGGGCACAACCACGGCGGCACCGCCGAGGACCCGGTCGAGTACTACACGAAGGGGGTCGACAACGCCTACACGTGGGGCAACCTCCTCAAGCGCGGCCGCTGGGCCCAGGTCGGCATGTACTGGAACGACACGATCAGCGGCGACGGCCGCATCCGCATCTTCCTCAACGGCGTGGCCGTCCCCTGGCTCAACAAGAGCGAGTCCGGCCAGAACTTCCAGGTGAGCAAGGTCTACATCAACCTCAACTGCGTCTGGGGCCCGCCCTACGGCCCGAAGGACGCCGGCGGGGCCCAGCAGTATTCCACGGTCCTCCCCCCGACCTCCGGCTTCGGGCTCCCCCCGGAGCTGCCCGATTCGAGCAAGCTCGACTGGTCGACGCCCGGGATGCTTCCCTACGGCGGCGGCCTCGGCAAGGGGATGCCGAACCCGCCCCCCGTCCGCATCGGGGCCTGCGCCATCTCCCCCGTGCGCTCCAAGTGGGCCATGGCCAAGCCCAAGAACTCCGACCGCTACTGCACCAACATCCCCGCCGACGCCACGGTCGACGAGGTCCTCAGCTGGGAGAACCAGGACATGTTCCCGACCTTCCAGAGCATCTGGAAGGAGGGCCGTTTCCACCGGAGCCACGGGGCGCCCTCCAAGGCGGCGACTTCTTCCGGCGGCGGCGAGCTGGCGAATTTCACCTCCGCCCGCTTCAGCCTCCTGCCCGCCGCCGGCGTCCGCAGCCTGCCGCCCAAGGGCAACGCCCCCCTCCCCGGGCCCGTCACGCCCGTCTCCCCCCCTCCCGCCTCCATCGCCTCCGCCGCCGGCGGACAGGCCCGCCTGGGCCTCGTCGTCTACACCCTCCGCGTGCCGGATTACCGGCGGCTGGCCGAGACCTTCCCCGACGCCCAGCGGGGGCCGGACGGCCGCCCCGCCTACCCGCCGGAGGGCGTCCCCGTCCCCCGCGTCTACGTCGACCTGCTCTCCGACGACGGCAGCGTGCGCACGAGCCTGCTCTCCGGCAACACGGTGCTCGGCTACACCGATACCGACGCGACGGCCCGGGACGCCTTCGCCCGCGGCGGGGGCCCGGTCACGGCCGATGCCACCTCCACCGGCTCCGCCGTCGAAGTCGACCTCGCCACGGGGTTCCGCTACCGGGTCTGGCTCGACAGCGGATTCCCGAGCGACGCGGCCCGGTTGAACGCCCCCTACACGGCGACGCCGATCCTCGACGACGTGATCGTGACCTATTCCCGGCCCCGCCCGGAGATCCTCTCCTGGGTCGTGGCGAACTGAGGCGGGGGCGGGCGGCGGAGGACGTTCCTCCGCCCTTGCTCCGTCCGTGGGAGCGGAACCGACCATGAACAGGCGCATCGCGGCGTGGATGGGGCTGGCGGCGGTGGGTCTCGCGGCCGGCCGGGCAGGCGCGGCCGAGGAGCCCCTCCGGGTCGCCCACCGCGTCACCGCGACGGGCGAGTCCTTCCAGGTCGCGGCGGAGGGGCTGGCGCGCCTCCCCGACGGCGCCATCCTCCAGGTCCGCCTCGTCCCGTACGGGGAGGGCGGGGAGATCGGCGACGCCCTCCGCGTCACCCGCGTCGGCGTCCGCGACGGCCGCTTCACCCTCCCCCCCTGGGACATCCCCCGCGTCGAGGTGAAGGCGTTCGAGTACCAGCTCGAGGTCCACCCCGCCGGCGAGCAGCCGGAGGAGGCCCTGCGGGGGATGTCCCGCCTCGCCCGCCGATGGAAGGCGTCGTCGCGCTTCGCGCTCGGCGACTGGCGCTCCGTCGGCTCCCGGGTCGCCCGCGTCGCGCGGGCCCTCCGGGAGCGCGTCATGGCCCTCGCCCGCCACCGCGCGGAGCTGCACCGCATGACGCTGGCCGCCTGCGAGAACAAGCTGAACCGCTCCGAGTGGACGTCCTGGCGGACCCGGTCCGGCTTCGACCGGACCCGCGAGGCCTGCTTCCAGGCCCTCGACGCCCCCCTCGTCGTGGTCACCTTCCCCCTCGCCCGCGGCCGGGCCTACGGCGTGATCAGCCAGTACGACTTCGCCGCCGACGGCGTCGACAAGCTCCTTCGGGCCGGCCCCGGCACGACGGACGACTCCGTCACCGAGTTCGTCGCCGACTACAAGGTCTCCCCTTTCGCCGTCTCCACCGAGGACCACCTCGGGCTCGACGCCGTCTTCGCCTTCGAGGGGGCCCGGCACTTCGTCATCGCCGTCGACGAGGCCTCGAAGGGTCTCGACCCCGGCGCGAAACCGCCCGCCGGGGCGAGCCCCCCGCCGCCGCTCGCGGCCCGCGCCGACGCGTCCCTCAAGGCGCTGGGGGAGATCCTCGGCTGGTCCCGCGACTTCTTCGCCGTCGCGTGGTCCGGCAACGTGCAGGAGACGCAGGACGGCCTCCTGCGCGCGATCGACGCCGCCCGGCGCCTCGCCGAGGCGTCCGCCCGGCCGCCCGCGGCGGGCGAGGAGGCCTCCGCCGAGGCGTCCCGCAGCCTGATCTGGAAGGAGCTGCGCGGCAGGATCGACGCCCTCCGCGAGGATCTCCGGAAAAAGCTCGGGGCGTAGGCGTCCCCGGCACGAACGGACCGCCATCCGGCCGTGCGCGCGCGGGGGACGCGTCGCGGCAACCGTTGATCCGGGGGAACGCCCGTGCGGTTCCCGCTCCTCGTCCCGGCGCTGCTCGTCCCCCTCGTCTCCCCCCCCGGCGCCGGGGCGGCCCCGTCGATGGAGCTCGAAGGGCTCCACGGGCGCGGCGGATTCCAGATCCTCCTCTCCGGCGAGGCCGAGCTGCCTCACGGCGCCGTGCTGAACGTCCGCTGCGCCCGCCTCGAGGGGGGTCGGAAGGTCGCCGGCTCCGAGAAGCTCCACGTCCTCGAAGTGAGGCACGGCCGGTTCGAGAGCGCCTGGACCTTCGCGCGCGAGGAATTCCGGCCGGGGACCTACGTCTTCGAGGCCGCCCTGCAGGAAAGCCAGCCCGCCGCCGTCGCCGCGGTCCTGACCGACCGCCACAAGGCCTTCCGGATCGCCCGCACATTCGTGAAGAAGGGGGAGCGGTCGCCCGCCGAGGCGGCCCTGGAGACCTGCCGGCCGCTCGTGTCGGGCCTCCGCGCCGCCGCCGCCGCCGCCGCGGAGATGCGGGGAAAAGTGGACGCCGCCCTCGACGGGCGACTCACCGCCCCCGACTGGGCGGCCTTCGCCCGACGCGTCGAGCCCGCCGTCGCCGGCCTCGAGAAGGCCGTCGCCCGCCGCGACCTCCCCTACTATCTCCCCGGAGCCGCGCCGGTCCGCGAGGCCGTCGCCCGCATGCGCGCCGGCATGGACGCCTGCGCAGCCGCCACGAAGGGGCCCCTGGCCCCCGAGACGCGCCCGGCCCTCACGCCGGTCGCCTTCCCCGAAGAGGGCGACGCCTCGAATCTCCTCCGCCCCGTGCTCCTCGACGTCCTCGACCTCTGCGTGACGGCCGCCGCCGACATCGCGCGCCAGTACCCCCTGATCGTCAACTCGGCGACCCGCTCCGTCAAGCCGCTGGCCCCCGAGCAGCAGGCCTTCGTGAGGGACCAGGTCCACGTCTTCACCCAGGCGTGGCCCGCGATCAAGGGGCTCTCCTGGGGCGGCCTGCCCGGCGGGGCGGAGGAGGCGCTGGACGCGGTGATGAGGGATCTGGCGGCGCTCCCGGACGCGAAGAAAGGGGGCAGCGGCCCCGCCGAGCCGGTTGTCACCCGCCTCCTCGAGTCCGTCGACAGGGCCCGCACCGCCGTCATCGCTCTCCGCGCCAACCGCTGACGCGGCGGGAGGGGAGGCCGCCGGCCTGCAAGCGGCAGCCGGCGGCGGCCGGACAACCCCGATTTGCCGCGACCCCGCGGAATCGCCGCGGGGAGCGCGCCCCCCGAAGCGGGCCCCCCCTCCTCCGCCTTCTCCCGCACCCCTTCCTCGCCAAAAACAGGCACATAATACTTGACTATTCAGTATTGTATTGTAGACTATTAGGTACCTTACGGGTCTCATTTAGAGGCGTGCTGCACACGAAAGGAGGCGCGTATGAAGATCGTAGCGTTCGCCGCCGTGTGGCTGTCTTCCGCCGCGTTGCTGGCCCCGGCCGTCCTCGCCGATCCCCTCTGCTGCGGGGGGTGCAAGGCCGGCGCCCCCGCCACGACGATCTCGGCCGCGGACCTCGAGGCCCTCCTGGCCTCCGACGCCAAGCCGGTCGTCGTCGACGTGCTCTCCCCGGAGGCGTACCACAAGGCGCACGTCCAGGGCGCGATCAACATCCCCCTGGCCCAGCTGAAGAGCCTCCACGGGAAGCTCGCCAAGGACGCCACGATCGTGACCTACTGCTCGGGTCCCGCGTGTTCCGCGTCCGTCAAGGCGGCGGCCTTCCTGCGCGAGAACGGCTACCGCGACGTCCGCGAGTACCGCGGCGGCATCCAGGAGTGGTCCGAGTCCGGTCGGGCCGTCGTCAAGGGCGAGCCCGTCCGCTTCATCTCGCGCGACGCGCTGGTGAAGGCGCGCGCGGACCGGAAGGACCTGGTCGTGATCGACGTCCTCCCCGCGGCGTCCTACGGGAAGGCCCACATCGAGGGGGCCGTGAGCATCCCCCTGGCCGATCTCGAGGCGAAGGCGGCGACGCTCGACAAGGAGACGCCGATCGTCACCTACTGCGCCAACTACATCTGCGGCGCCTCCACGCAGGCGGCCGCCCTGCTGGCGAGGCAGGGGTTCAAGGATGTCCGCGACTACAAGGGCGGACTGCACGAATGGCGGGAGGCGAAACTGCCCGTGGACGGCTCGGAGGCGGGCCCGGCGGCCTCCATCGGCGCGTCCGGTACGGAGGGCGAGCCGTCCGGGTGCACCGCGAAGCCCGCGGCGGGCTGTCCGTCGGGCGGCTGCTCCAAGGCCGGCGCGGAACCGTAGTCGATGCCGTGTCCATCCATCTCGTCGTCTGTGCGGCGGGTGGAGGAATGGTTCAGGGGTCGGAGGCCGCCGGTGCACCGCCGGATTGAGCGGGAGCCGGCGGCCCGTCGTGCGTGATCGCGCCCCGGGGGCCCGGGAGGGTGTGTGTCACGATAACGGCCCCCCCAGGGTGGAATCTCCATGGCGATTTTCCAGCGGCGGGTATCCATCGTGCGATTTCGGGGGTGGGGCCCCGAAATCGCACGATCCGACGCTCCGCCCCGCGCGAGGCGGGAGACCCGTTCCGGCCCGGGCGCCTCGTTTCCGGCTTCCGGCCCGGTTCGCATATCCCGCCGAGCGCGGGGCGCTCACGGCAAACGGAGGGG
Organism: uncultured Planctomycetia bacterium; assembly: GCA_964445475.1. Classification (GTDB taxonomy): domain Bacteria; phylum Planctomycetota; class MHYJ01; order CAYUME01; family CAYUME01; genus CAYUME01. The sequence goes on along the minus strand of CAYUME010000086.1, from coordinate 278 downwards.
GGCCTTTCATCCGATCTCCCCCCTCCTGCGACGGGTCCCCCTTCCCGCCCCCGCGCCCCGCACGGCCGGGGGCCCCGGTGCATCGGGGAGGACCCGCCTCCGGAAGATGCGGATGCCCGCCGCTGGAAAATCGCGAAGCAGCCGACGATTTCCCGGCGGAGGGCTTGGGGTTTTGACGGAGGGGGGGTCTTCCCCGATCCCGGACGGTTCTCCCACGGGCAGGGTGGTGGGGCGGTCTCGCATCCTGTTCCGAGTCGGCGCGGCTCACGGAAGGGAGG
>CAYUME010000085.1:3521-11527 GCA_964445475.1 uncultured Planctomycetia bacterium | reverse complement strand
GACGGCCTCCCGCTGCTCGACGACGGGCCGGTGGTCCTGGCAGTAGGCGCCGTAGACCTTCTTGCGGACGTCCTCCCGGCCGCGCATGTCGACGAAGAACTTCGCCAGGTCGAGGTAGGCGCGCGCGCCCGTCTCGCGGTAGAGCTTCACGAGCCCGATCTCGATCTCCTCGTGCCCCGGGACGTCCTTGAGCTGGCCCTCCTTCGGGCCGAAGGTCCGGACGAGCAGGTCGGCGTTCCGGGTCGCGACGTCGAGGAGCGACCGCTTGCCGGTCGCCTGGTGGTGGGCGACGGCGGCCTCGTAGAGGTGGCCGACGTTGTAGAGCTCGTGGCTGGCGGACAGGTTCGACCAGCGCGCCGGGCCGGTCATGCCGTTCGTGAAGCCGAGCGTGCGGGCGGCGTAGAGGTACCCGTCGTCCTCCTGGGCGGCGGCGATCTTGGCGATGAGGTCGTCGAGATAGAGGTCGAGCTTGGGGTCTGGTTTGAGGGCCAGGGTGTATGCGGCCCCCTCGACCACCTTGTAGACGTCGGAGTCGTTGAAGGCGATGCCCTGGAACTTGCCCTCCTCCAATTTGCCCGCGCGGGCGAAGTTGGCGATGCGGCCGGTCTCCTCGCACTTCGTGAAGTCGTACCCGACGGTGACGGTCCGGTTGGTCTCAAGGCGGGGGGCCCAGAAACCGCCGGTGACCTTCACGTCGGTGAAGGGGACGGGGGCGTAGGGGTAGTCGGCGGGGGCGGAGGAGGCGGGGTTCACGCCAAGGAGGGCCAGGACGGAGAGGGGGAGGACGCGCATGGGTTCACCTCGTTTCAGAAGTGGCGGATCGCCGGATCCGCCCGGCTTCCGCCTGTCGCGCCGGAAAGGATACGGCCGGCCGCCCGGGGGAGGCAATGAGAAAACGGGGCGATTACCGGAGGAAACGGGTCGCGGGGTCGCCACGGATCGAGGGCCGGACATCCCCCGTGTTTCGTGCCGCCCCCCCCGGATTCCGGTTGACAGCCCGGCCGCCGGGTCGCTATAGTGAGCATAACAGTACAGCACAGTACAGAACCGCCGGGGGAGGGGAGCCTCATGACGGACCCGATGACGCCGACGGGGAGCGCGGCCTATCTCGTCCTCACCTGCCTCGTCGCCGCCCTCGGGGGGCTGCTCTTCGGCTACGACACCGCGGTGATCTCCGGCGCCATCGGGCCGATGGAGGCGCACTTCCGGCTCTCGCCCGAGGCGGTGGGCTGGGCGACGGGCTGCGCCCTCGTCGGCTGCGCCGTCGGCGTCGCGCTGGCCGGCGTCGTCAGCGACCGTTTCGGCCGCCGCAACACCCTGATCCTCTCCGCCGTCTTCTTCCTCGTCTCGGCGGTCGGCACGGCGGTCCCCCGCACCTTCACCGAGTTCATCGTCTTCCGTATCCTCGGCGGGCTGGGCGTGGGCGCCGCCTCGATGACCAGCCCCATGTACATCGCCGAGCTCGCCCCCGCCCGCCACCGCGGCCGGCTGGTCTCCCTCAACCAGTTCACCATCGTCTTCGGCATGCTCGTCGTCTTCTTCGTCAACTACGCCATCGCCCGCCAGGGGGACCCGGCCTGGAACCAGGAGACCGGCTGGCGCTGGATGTTCGGCTCCGAAGCCCTCCCCGCCCTCGGCTTCCTCGGCCTCCTCTTCTTCGTCCCCGAGAGCCCCCGCTGGCTGGCCAAGCAGGGGCGAGTCGAGCAGGCGGGCGCGATCCTGACCCGCATCGGCGGCCCCGACCACGCCGCGCGGGAGATGGAGGAGATCCGCGCCGCCCTCGCCCAGGAGACCGGCACCCTCGCCCAGCTCTTCCAGGGCCGCCTCCGCCTCGTCCTGGTGATCGGCGTCGTCCTGGCCGTCCTCCAGCAGGTGACCGGCATCAACGTCTTCCTCTATTATGCGCCGGAGATCCTCAAGACCGTCGCCGGGGAGAAGACCGACGTCGCCCTCCTCCAGACGATCCTGGTGGGGGCGGCCAACATGACCTTCACGCTGGTGGCGATCTGGAGCGTGGACCGGCTGGGCCGGAAGCCCCTGATGATCGTCGGGGCGGCCGGCATGGGCGTCGCCCTGTTCGCCATCGGGGCGGCCTCCTGGCTCGGCGAGATCAGCGGCTGGCTCCTCGTCTGCATCCTCGGCTACATCGCCTGCTTCGCCCTCTCCGTCGGCCCCGTCACCTGGGTCATCCTCTCCGAGATCTTCCCCACCCAGATCCGCGGCCGCGCCATGGCGATCGCCACCATCTGCCTCTGGCTCGCCAACTACGTCGTCTCCCAGACCTTTCCCATGATGGACAAGAACGAATGGCTGGTCGCCACCTTCCGCCACGGTTTCCCCTTCTGGGTCTACGGCGCCTTCTGCGTCGTCCTCGTCGTCTTCGTCTGGAAGGTCGTCCCGGAGACCAAGGGTCGCTCCCTCGAGGAGATCGAGCGGACGTGGATGAGGCCCGAGGGGGAATCGACGCCGTCCTGAGCCCGCGGATCACGCAGAACAGGCTGAACACGCAGGCCTGGGAAGCGGCACGAGCCCGCCGATCACGCGGAACACGCAGATCAGGGAAAGACCATGACCCGCCGCGAGACGCTGAAGCGCGCCCTGCGCCACGAATCGGGCCCCGTGCCCATCGACTTCGGCAGCACCGCCGTCACCGGGATGCACGTCACCTGCGTCGCGGCGCTGCGCGAACACTACGGCCTGCCGAGGCGCCCCGTCAAGGTCGGCGAGCCCTACCAGATGCTGGGCCTGGTCGAGGACGACCTCCTCGACGCCCTCGGCGTCGACGCCGCCGGCGTCGTCCCCCGCAACACCTTCTTCGGTTTCCCCAACGAGGGCTGGAAGCCCTGGCGCGCGCCGTGGGGCCAGGAGCTCCTCGTCCCCGCGCGATTCCGCGTCACGCAGAAGGGCGGCGACACCTACATCCACCCCGAAGGCGACACGTCCGCCCCCCCCTCCGGCCACCTGCCGGACGGCGGCTTCTTCTTCGACACCATCGTCCGCCAGGAGCCGATCGACGAGGCGAAACTCGACCCGGCGGACAACGTCGAGGAGTTCCAGCCGGTCGCCGAGGCGGACCTGGCCCACTTCAAGCGCGAGGTCGCCGCGGCCGCCGCCACCGGCCGCGGCGTCGTGGCCACCTTCGGCGGCACCGCCTTCGGCGACATCGCCCTCGTCCCCGCCCCCTGGATGAAGCGCCCCAAGGGCATCCGCGACATCGCCGAGTGGTACATGGCGACCGCCGTCCGCCCGGACTACGTCCACGCGATCTTCGCCCGCCAGCTCGAGGTGGCCCTCGCCAACCTCGCGCGGATCCACGCCGCCGTCGGCGACGCCGTCGACGCCGTCTTCGTCTGCGGCACCGACTTCGGGACCCAGAAGGGCAGCTTCTGCTCGCCGGCTACCTTCGAGACGCTCTGGCTGCCGTACTACAAGCAGGTGAACGACTGGATCCACGCCCACACCGGCTGGAAGACCTTCAAGCACTCTTGCGGCGCGGTCGGGAAGTTCATGGATCCCTTCATCCGCTCCGGCTTCGACATCATCAACCCCGTCCAGTGCTCGGCCGCCGGGATGGACCCGGAGCGCCTGAAATCGGAATACGGCGACCGGCTCGTCTTCTGGGGCGGCGGCGTCGACACGCAGAAGACGCTCCCCTTCGGGACGCCGGCACAGGTGCGCCAGGAAGTCACGCGCCGCTGTGCGATCTTCTCAAAGGACGGCGGCTTCGTCTTCAACGCCGTCCACAACGTCCAGGCGAACACGCCGGTCGCGAACGTCGTCGCGATGATCGACGCGGTGAGGGCGTTCAACGGGCGTGCGTGAAAGTCTGCGATTTCACGGATTATCGATGCGCTGTGTACGAGGGATGCCTTTCTGGGCATCCCTGTGCCCCCGCTTCAGGATCTCCCCCATGGCCGATCGCCTCCCGCGATGCTCAACGGTCTGGCTCTTCGCCGTTCTCGTCTCGCCCATTGCTGCCGCTCCGGCGGACGGCCCCCGGCGCGTCCTCCCCCTCGACGGGACGTGGGAGATCGCGGAGGGGACGGACGACGCGCCGCCCGCCGCCTTCGACCGGAAGGTCCCTGTGCCGGGGCTCGTGGACCTCGCCGTGCCGCCGTTCGAGGAGGTCGGGACGCCCGGGAGCGCCGCCCGGCGGTCGTCCTTCTGGTACCGGCGCCGGTTCCGCGTGGAAGGCGACATCCCCGCGGTCGCCCTCCTCAAGATCCACAAGGCCCAGTACGGCTGCACCGTCCTCCTCAACGGGCAGCCGGTCGGGTCGAATCCCCGCCACTTCACGCCCGGCTGGTTCGACGTCCGTCCGCACCTGAAGGGCGGCGGCGCGGAGAACGAGCTGATCGTCCGCGTCGGGGGCCACCGGGAGCACCCGATGGGCAGCCCCGTCAACGGCTGGGACTTCGAGAAGAAGCGGTACATCCCGGGGATCTACGACGCGGTGGAGCTGGTCCTGACCGGCTCGCCCCACGTCGTACGGGTCGAGACCGCGCCGGACGTCGCCGCGAAGTCGGTCCGCGTCCGCGTCGAGCTGGCCAACCCGGCGGCGGCGCCCGCGACAGGCCGGGTGGACCTCGCCGTGAAGGAGGCCGTCTCGGGGCGCGTCGTCGGCACGGCGACGCGCGAGGGCGTGGCGGTCCCGCCCGCCGCCGGCCCCGTCGTCGCGTCCTACCCCCCGCACCGCGTCCACGCCATCCCGGGCCTGGATCCCCCCGCCCGATGCACGGTCGAGGCGACGATCCCGATCCGGGAGGCGCGCCCGTGGTCGCCCGAGGACCCGTTCCTCTACCGCCTGGAGGACGACGCCGAGGGCGACCGTCTCGCCCTCCGGTTCGGCCTGCGCGAGTTCCGCTTCGATCCCGGCACGAAGCGCCCGATGCTCAACGGAAAGCCGCACTTCCTCCGCGGGTCCAACATCTGCATCCTCCGCTTCTTCGAGGACCCGGTGCGCAAGACCCTGCCGTGGGATCCCGCGTGGGTCCGGCGCGTGATCCGCGGCTTCAAGGGGATGAGCTGGGACAGCTGCCGCTACTGCATCGGCTTCCCGCCGGAGCCCTGGTACGACGTCGCCGACGAGGAGGGGCTGCTCGTCCAGGACGAGTTCCCGATCTGGCTGCTCGGCAAGGACAGCGCGGCAAGCAAGGCCTTCCACGCGAACGTCACGCCGGAGGCCCTGGCCGTCGAGTACGGAGACTGGATGTTCGAGCGGGGCAACCACCCCTGCGTCTTCATGTGGGACGCCCAGAACGAGTCGACCACCGACGTGACGGGGGCGGCGCTCGAGTTGGCGCGCGGGCTCGACCTCCAGGGACGCGACTGGGACAACGGCTGGGGGAAGCCGCAGCGGCCGACGGACTCGAAGGAAGAGCATCCGTACTATTTCACGAGCTGGCGGAAGGGGACGACCCTCCGCGGCTTCGGCGCACAGGGGCCGCTCAAGCACCCGAACCCCGTCCTCCTCAACGAGTACGGCTGGCTCTGGCTCAACCGGGACGGGACGCCCTGCACGCTGCCGGTGAAGCACAAGTCCTACGACGGCCTCATCCCGGCGGGCGTCGAGCGCACGGCCGACGTCTACCGGCGGACCTACGCCCGGACGCTGGCGGCGCAGACGGAGAAATTCCGCGCCGACCGCACCTGCGCGGGCGTGATGCATTTCTGCGGCCTCGGCTACGCGCGGCCGGACGGCGAGACGAGCGACAACTACGTCGAGCTGGACGGCCCGACCTTCGAGCCGCACTTCGCGCGGTACGTCCGCGACGCCTTCGCGCCGACGGGCGTCCTGCTCGACCTCTGGGAGCCGCGCGTGGCGCCCGGCCGGCCCTTCGAGGCGCCGGTCGTCGTCGTCAACGACCGGGACGCCGCGTGGGAGGGACGCGTCCGCGTGCGGCTGCTGGACAACGAGCGCGCGCTCGACGAAAAGGAGACGCCGCTGGCGGTCCCGCCGGCGGGCCGGGTCGAGACGAAGGCCGTGCTGGCCGCCCCCGCGAAGACCGGCCGCTACCTCGCCGTCGCCGAGCTCGTACGGGAGGGCGACGCGCCCGTCTGCAGCTGGCGGGACGTCCTCGTCGAGCCCCCCAGCCTCGCGCTCGGCCGGCCGGTCCGGTCCTCGTCGGAGGTCACCGTGGACGGGACGACCTACCCCGCGGCGGCCGCGGTGGACGGGAAGGCGGGCACGCGGTGGTCGTCGGAATTCTCGGACCCGCAGTGGATCGCGGTAGACCTGGGGGAGACGCGGACGGTCTCGCGGGTGACGATCGCGTGGGAGGCGGCGCACGCGAAGGCGTACGCCGTGCAGGTCTCGACCGACGGCGAGTCCTGGAAGACGGTGCACGAGGCAAAGTCGAGCGGGGGCGGGGAGGAGGAGGTCCGGTTCGCCCCGGTCGCTGCGCGCTGGGTGCGGATCCACGGCACGGCGCGCGCGACGCCGTTCGGCTATTCGATCTGGGAGCTGGGGGTCTACGGCGGATAGAGCGGCAGGCGCTATCCCGCGGGTCGGACGGCAGGGGCCGAGCCCCCCGACCCCTCGAGGGCGTTCCACTCCTCCTCGGTGCCCTTCGACTTCTGGTACTCCATCAGGATCTTCCAGCCGTCCCGCTTGAGCAGCAGGGCCTCGAAATGGATGTACTCCCGGAGGGTCTTCCCGTCGGCGGTCCTCGCGGTGTAGAGAAACATCCCCGATTCGTGCGCGGTGGTCTCGTCGCCCAGGCGCCGGCGGAAGCGCAGCGTCAAGCCGGACTCCCGCGTTCCCGCCCGGGTGTCGTCGAATTCCGGCTTCCAGCGGGCCAAGGCCTTCGACAGCGGAGAACACTGCTGCTTGATGCCGGTGACCAGCACGCCGTCCGGGTGGCACGTCGACACGTACAGGTCGTAATCCCCCTCCCGGACGGCCCGGGCAACGGTCGCCCAGTAGGCATCCAGCTCCGCCAGGCGGGCGGTCTCATCAGCCACGGCGGACGGCAGGTGGAGGGTCAGAGCGGAGATCGGGACCAGCATCACGCCCAGGATGGTGCGCACGGGACCTCCCTGTTGACTGACTGTTGCACGGGAAGACAGTATCGCGGGGACCCGGATCCGTATAACGGCACCGACCCGTTCACCGGAAGGCCATGAACAGCATCAGGAGACACGGGATGCCGCCCAGGATCAGGCCCGCCATGGCATAGCCGCGGGATCCGTCCCGGAAGAGCGCCACGAGGGAGACGACGAACGCCGTCGGCGGCAGGAGCAGCATGAGGATTCCCACCGGGATCCGGAGGGGGGAGCCTCAGCAGAAGCCCGGAAGCCGGAGCAGGACGCAGAGGAACAGCCCCCAGGGCACCAGGGCCATCCAGAAACCGGTCCGGCCGATCGTGGCGCGCGGCATCGTTGGGATGAGTCCGGTTGACGACGGGCCGGACGGCCGGGCATACCCCCCGCTTCGTCCCCGCTCCGTCTCCTCGCAACCATAGTGTGTCACCGATGCGCGGCCGTCAAGGGGAAGCGTCCACGGGCTTTCCCCTGGCGAGGCAGGGGAGCTTCCTCCCGCAGAGGCGGACGGACCGGCGACACGCGCGTCGCGGGGGCCCCTCGCTCCCGATTCGACCCCTTGACAGAGGTCGCCAGGCGGCGTATAGCGGGACCGGAAGGGGGTGGGCCGGCGAAGGGGGCCCCCCGGGACCGTCCGGGGCCGCTCCACTTCCCCCGTCCCGCGGCTGCCGCATGAACACACCCCACGCCAATCCGTGCGACAACTGCGGGGTCTGCTGCCTGGCCTTCCCGGTCCCCCCCTTCGACGCCAACGAGATGGTCAAGGCATCGGACGCGCTCCTGCGGCAAATCGACGCCTACAGCCACGGCGCCCGCTATCGGGATTCCCACCCCTGCCTCTGGCTGGACCTCGATTCCGGCGCGTGCAAGCACTACGAGGCGCGACCGGACCTCTGCCGATGGTTCGAGCCCGGCTGCGCGGCCTGCAACCGGCCTTACTACAACGAGAGGCCCGGCCATGTGCC